>NZ_JBFAIU010000097.1:0-23056 GCF_040654855.1 Asanoa sp. NPDC050611 | reverse complement strand
CGATCATCCTGATCAACGCGGTGCCGATGTGCGCGTTCGCCTGGATCGACTGGAACAACGACCAGGAGGGTGAGGCCCGGCGGCGGGCCAACGAGTCAGCGGCAGGCCGGCGCCGAGCCGCTGCCAGGTGGTGGCACCCGGCGCACGATAGAAGGTCGCCAGGTCGGTGGCGAGCACCAGCGCCCCGTTCGACAGCTCCTTGATCGAGCTGGCGGGCACGTCCGGTAGGTTCGCCGAGACGTCTTTCCAGGTTGCGCCCGCGTCGCTGGTCTCGTACACGTGACCGATCCCGGCGCCCGGCCCCTCCGTGAAGCGGCGGGAGAATCCGTTGATCGCCAGGAAGGCGTGCGACGGGTTGGCCGGGTCGATCCCGACGCCCTGCACGAACCGGTTCGGGAAGTCACCCGGCAGTGCGAGCTGGTGCCAGCTCGCCGGGTCGTCGACCTTGCCTACCGCGACACCGCGGGCGAACCCGGCGTTGTTGCACGGCCCGCACCAGCCGACGTACGCCATGCCTCCGGAGACCGCGACCGACGTGGCCGTGCGGCCGGGGCCCAGGTCGAACACGTTCGTCCAGCCCTTGCCATCCTTGATCGAGTAACCGTTGGTGTTGACCCAGACGTGCTGGCCACCGGCCACCCAGACGCTCGCGTCGTGGTCGTCGGGGGCGAACGGCGCGATGAACCGGGCCAGCTCGTCGCCGGGCACGCTCGTGTAGGGCTGGATGTCCCGCGAGGTGGAGTCCGCCAGCGTGCCCGAACCGGTGTTGGCGTTGCAGTTCTCGGTCACCCGCATGGCGAGGTTGGTGTACTCCTGGACCTGCCGGCAGCCGTTGGCCGGGTCGGCCTGCGCGTCGCCGCCGTCGCCGCCGAAGTGCGAGCCCATCACCGTGTCGCCGGGGCGCAGGATGGAGGTGCCGTTGTCCTGCAGACCGCCGGAGACGATGGTGCCGGCCTTCGCCGGGTCCTTGCCCAGCGCCACCGAGTAGTACTGGAGCGCGTCGATCGTGCCGTCGTTGAGGCTCTGCCAGTCGGTGGCGTGGCCGTCCTTGTCGGTCTTGCCGTTGATCGGCCGGCGGTAGAGGCCACCGTCGTTACCGACGTAGACGAAGCCGTTGCCGACCGCGACCGAGTGCTGGTCGGAGTGGGTGGTCTTGTTGCAGGTGTTCTGCGCGTCGTGGATGTTCCAGCAGGCAAAGCTGAAGTTCCAGTACGGGCCGACGGTCTTCCAGTTGGCGCCGGCGTCGGTCGACTCGTAGACCTCCTCCAGGCCGGCCCAGAGGTGGTTCGGGTTGGCCGGGTCCACCGCGAGGAACTGGTTGTACCACGCCTGGATGCCGGGACCGTAGCCCTTGCCGCCGACAGCCTGCTTGAGCGCGGAGCCGGAGTTGCCCAGCTTCGACGAGTCGGCGATCTTGTTCCAGGGGCCGGCCGGGTTGCCGGTGTTGGAGATGTAGATGCCGTCCAGGTAGCTGTTCACATTGCCGGCGGGCTTGTTGAGCAGCCGCGGCGACTGGTTGATCGCGTACAGCTTGCCGCCGTCGGCGGAGAAGGCGAACGTCACGTAACCGATGTCGTCGGCCGGCATGGCGCCGGTCGGGTTGACCTTCCGCCAGCCGCCCGCGGTGTAGTCGGCGGTCTCGTAGAAGCCGTTGTACGTGTCGCCGGAACGCCAGGCCGAGGCGACCACCACGTGCTTCGGGTTGCGCGGGTCCTGGGCCACGTCGTTGACGATGTTCTTGTACGCGGCGTCCGCGTCGCCCGCGTTCGCACCGCCCGGCAGGTAGCTCGGGTTCGGCGTGAACTCCAGCTTCCAGGCCCCGGCGGTGCTGCTCATGGGGTGCGAGAACAGGCCCCGGTTGGTGGCGACCCAGACCTTCCCGTCGAAGAACCGCAGCTTGTTGATGACCGTGCTCTCCAGCTCGGTCCCGCCGACCCGATCGGTCGACTTGAACATGCCGATCTTCGGGTTGGCCAACCGGTAGACGCCGGCGCCGACGTACGAGGTGCCGCCGGTGTTCCCTTCGCCTGTCGCGTACCAGAGCGAACCGTCGGCGGCGAGAACCACGTCGCCGCTGGACAGCGTGGGAAGGGTAGCTGTGATCGGCGTCCAGTGCCCGCCGCCGGTCGAGGAACGCCACACACCACCGTCGGCGCCGGCCGCGTACACGTAGTCGCTGTTGTCCGCCGCAAGGCCGGTGATCCGGCCGGTGACCAGGCCGGCACCCCCGGACGAGTTGGACGCGTAGTCGCGGTAGCGGGGGTCGTCACCGTCGTACTTGATGTTGGTGACCTCGCGCCAGCTGCCCTTCGTGACCGGAAGCGCGTTGAGCTGGCTCAACGCGTTGGAGTACGCACCAGGCGAGACGATGCCCGGGGCGTACCGGGCCTGGGCGAACTGCTCGGCGACGGTGCGGGCCTCGAAGGCCTCCTCACCGGCCTCGGCCGAGTCCTCACCGGCCGCCATCTCCATGAATTCCCTGGGGTGCCAGGGCATGTTGGCGCCGGGCTCGTCGGCGAGGCCAAGAGCTTCCTGCACCTCGTGGTTGGTGGCGACGACGCCACCGAGCGCGGCGGTCAGCACCAGCGCGCCCGCGATTGTCGCCGGCTTACGCCAGCGGGATGTGGACATGCGAATCCTCCGGGATTCAACAAGGGGCCCGGGCGGTATGCGCCCGAGGTCGGAGACAGGGCGACGGATGCCCTCAAATTGGGTACGGAGCGGACGGGAGCGTCCCTGTCGGACGTTCACGCGCGCGCTGGCAAGACGGGTTGCTCACCCGTGATGGGGTGGCGTGGAGAAGGTCACGCGTAGGTCGGCGGGGCCCGCGTGGGCAGGGTGCCGCCCGGCGGCAGCGGTACGCCCGGCTGCCGGTAGTGGGGCGAGGCGACGGCCGGGTCGAGCGTGCCGCCGATGCCAACCGGCGCGGCCGGGAAAAGATCGTCCGGTCCGTCGGTGCAGTCGACGCCGGCGGGGTGGTCACCACGGTCTCGACCCGAGAGGTCCGCCCGCGGGTGCGACGAAGCGGCGAGGTGCACGAGGAGCGACACGACGGCTCGGGAATTGCCAGAGGTCGGTGCCGGACCGTCCGACGTGGCGGCCGGAGCTGACGGCGCCTCATGAACAATTGACCGGTGCGCGGCGGTGATCACCGCCCCCCGCTCGGGGGTCGCCGGGTTGGCGGGCGCACCGAGACCGACCAGGACGAATGCCGACGCGGCGACGACGGCCCCCGCGACCATCGTGCGACGCAAAGTCTTCATTCGACGTGTCTCCACTATCGCGATTCAGCGGCGATCGAGGTGCCCGCTAATCGGGAAAGCGCGCGGCGCGGCCGCCGCGTCACAGACGTGGTGACTTCAACCAACATGGTTCATCGAACGTGCGTCGGCTTGGCGGTGCCGCCGCCCCGGCTGAGGCTTGATTGGGCTGTAGCAGACAGGTGATCGCAGGACGATGGGCCTGGTTAGTTCAGAGCGCGTTCTGTTTGCGCGTGAGCTGGGGAAGCGTCTACCGCTTCCTGCCCAGACCGGCGCGAATCCTGCCTGGGCGGCTCCGACTCCGGCCCGGCCCGCCGCGCGGACGCGGACCGGGCTGCGAGAACGAGCGTGAGGCCCGCGCTGAGGAGCACCACCAGTGCGCCGTCCCAGATCGCGGAGTCGACGGCGCCGACGACGTCCGACCCGTACGCCACCGCAGCGATGGTCAGCGCGAGCTTGTTGGCGAGCACGATCACCCACAGTCCGACGGCCGCCGGCCGCACAGCAAGGTAGGCGAACAAGGCCGCGAACGTGCCGAACCCGACGCTCCGCCAGGTCTCCACCATCGCTGCCTCGTCGCCCGCGCCCGCGACCGCGGAGACTCCGGAAGCGAACGCGACCAGCGCGAGCAGCGCGGCCACTCCGGCGAGTGCGCGCGCGATCCGCGGAAATAGCAACCTCATGACGTACTCCTCGATCTTGATCCGGTGGTAGTGGCGGCGAAGGCCGCGATGCCGACCCGCCACGCGGCGTCCACATCCGCGCCCGGCGGGAACCGTCCCGCGAGCTCGAGCGACACCAGCCCGTGGGCCAGGCCCCACAGCGCGCGAGCCCGACCGACGTTCCCCGTGACGGCGAGCAGCGGTGCGGCCGCCGCCGCTTCGACTCCCGGCGGCAGCAGGTCGCGGGGCAACGGACCGTCGGTCATCAGCCGGTACAGATGGGGATGCTCCCGGGCCCAGCCCCGGTACGCCTGGGCCAGCGCCGCCAGCGGCGAGCGTTTCCTCGCCGCCCGCTCGAACACCCCCGCCTGCGCCGCGAGACCGCGAGCGATCAATCCGGCCTCGAGGCTCCGCTTGTCGGGGACGTGCTTGTACAGCGACGGTGCGCGCATCCCGACCGCCTCCGCGATCGACCGCATGGTGAGCGACTCGACACCGTCCCGCTCGAGCAGCTCCAGCGCCACGTCGAGGATCTGATCCCGCCGCGACATCTCCACCTCCCGGCCGACTTCACTCCCAGCACGATCCGGCTAACGTCGTTAGCCCCGCCTAGGCTAACAGCGTTAGCCAAGAAAGTTACCTGCGCGCGAGTGGCGGGAACTTGCGCGCGCGCCTCGAACCCGCCCCGCGGATGGTCGGATCAGGCATACCGTGGGTTTCGAGGGGCGCGAGCACCGAGGGCCGTGAGCCGACAGGGCACGGCTGGTGTCTGTCTGCGCGCTCCGTCGGGCGCTGAGGAGTATCGATGACCGGAGCCGAACCCGGATCCAGCCTCTGGTCGGCATCGACCGGGGCAGCTCAGCGCAAGCAGGATCGGGACGAGGTGTTCGTCGAATACACGAAGTCCATCTGTCCGGTGTGCAAAGTCGTGGTCGACGGGCAGGTCAACATCCGCGATGGGAAGGTCTTCCTGCGTAAACGCTGCAGGGAGCACGGTTTGTTCGAGGCACTGGTCTACGGCGACGCGCAGATGTACCTGGACTCTGCCCGGTTCAACAAGCCCGGCACGATCCCACTTACCTTCCAGACCGAGGTGGTCGACGGTTGCCCGTCGGATTGCGGGTTGTGCCCGGAGCACAAGCAGCATGCGTGCCTGGGCATCATCGAGGTCAACACCGGCTGCAACCTGGACTGCCCGATCTGCTTCGCCGACTCCGGTCACCAACCGGACGGGTATTCCATCACCTTGGAGCAGTGTGAGCGCATGCTCGACGTGTTCGTGGAATCCGAGGGCGAGGCTGAGGTGGTGATGTTCTCCGGTGGGGAACCCACCATCCACCCGCGGATCCTTGAGTTCATCGACGCTGCGCAGGCCCGGCCCATCCGGTCGGTCAACCTCAACACCAACGGCATCCGCCTCGCGTCCGACAAGGCGTTCGTCGCCGCCCTCGGGCGGCGCAACCAGCCTGCCTGGGCCGTCAACATCTACCTGCAGTTCGACGGCCTGGAGGAGCGCACCCACAGGGAGATCCGCGGCCGGGACCTGCGCGCGATCAAACGACGGGCACTGGACAACTGCGCCGAGGCCGGCCTGACGGTCACCCTGGTCGCCGCCGTGGAGCGGGGCCTCAACGACCACGAACTCGGGGCGATCATCGAGTACGGTCTTGCGCACCCCGCCGTACGGTCGGTCTCGTTCCAGCCGGTCACCCACTCCGGCCGGCACGTCGAATTCGACCCGCTGACCCGGCTGACGAACTCCGACATCATCCATGCCGTCGCGGCACAGCTCCCGCAGTGGTTTCAGGCGAGGGATTTCTTCCCGGTGCCGTGCTGCTTCCCGAGTTGCCGCTCGATCACCTACCTGCTGTCCGAGGGCACCCCGGGCACACCGGGCTTCACCGTGGTGCCCATCCCGCGCCTACTCGATGTGGAGGACTACCTCGACTACCTCTCCAATCGGGTCGTCCCCGACTTCGCCGTACGCGAGGCGTTGGAGAAGCTGTGGTCAGCCTCGGCGTTCATGGGCACCGACACCACCCGTGACCGGCTCACCCAGGCCGCCGCCGCCCTGGACTGTGCCGACGCGTGCGGGATCAACCTGCCCGAGGCGGTCGCGAACCTCGAGGACCGCGCGTTCATGATCGTCATCCAGGATTTCCAGGACCCGTACACGCTCAACGTGAAACAGCTGATGAAATGCTGCGTGGAGGAGATCACTCCGGACGGCCGTCTGATTCCGTTCTGTGCCTACAACTCCGCCGGCTACCGCGAACAGGTCCGCGAGCACATGTCGGGTGTGCCCGTGGCCGACGTGGTGCCCAACGCGCTGCCGTTGCGCCCGATCCTCACCGATTCCCCCTATGGCTCGAAGGTCGCGCAGGAGGGTGACCGGGTCGGGCCGTCGAACCCGCGGGATGCCACCAACGTCGGCCGGAGGATCCGGTGAACGAGGCGATCCCGCCGAAGTCGGCCGCCGCCGAGACCAAAGCATGCTGTGCCGCCGTTTACGGCTCGGACGTGATGCCGCTTCTGCTCGGCGGCTCCTACCACCCGGGCGGCCTGGCGTTGACCCGGCGGCTCGCTGAGCAACTGCGCCTGTGTCGTGGTGACCGGGTCCTGGATGTGGCCACCGGCCGGGGCACTTCCGCGCTACTGCTTGCCGGTGAGTACCACGCCGATGTCACCGGCGTGGACCTGTCCCCCGCCAACATCGCCCTCGCCAGCGATGCGGCACGGACAACCGGGCTCGTTGACCAGACCCGGTTCCTCCTGGGTGACGCTGATCGGTTGCCCGTTGAGAATGCTGGTTTCGATGCGGTGATGTGTGAATGTGCGTTCTGCACGTTCCCCAGCAAGCCCACCGCTGCCGCCGAACTCGCCCGCGTGCTCCGCCCCGGCGGCCTGCTGGGCATCGCCGACGTTACCGCCGAGCCCACTGCGTTACCTCCCGAGCTGTCCGGACTCAGCGGGTGGATCGCCTGCCTCGGCGGCGCCCGCCCCCTCCCCGAGTACACCGATCTCCTGACCGCCGCCGGGCTCACCGTGACCCACACAGAACGGCACGACGCATCCATCACCGCAATGCTCGACCAGGTCGAGGCCCGCCTCGCACTGGTCAGGATGACCGCCCGCGACCAGGCCGAGGCCCTCGGAGTCGACTTCGACCGCGCCCCCGCCGTGTTGGCCGCGGCCCGCACCGCGATCGGCGACGGTGTGCTCGGCTACGCCCTGCTCACCGCCCGGAAGCCCGAATGACGGGATTCAGCGCCGAGCCCGCCGTTCCGCCTCTGACTTGACCGCCGCGACGGTGTCAGCGACCACGGTCTCCCACCGGCGGGCCACAACCTCACCCCAGCACGCGCCGACTGCCCAGCCGTCGGTACCCAGTTCGCCGGCGTACTCCAGTACGCAGCCACCACCCCGCTCACCGAGCAGGAAGTGCTCAACCACATGAGGCACCGGGCCCCGAACGAGCCGGAAGTCGACGCGGTCCGGTCGAGTGAACCGGACTGTCTCCACGGTCACCGCGACCAGCCCGGCACCCACCGGTGTGCGATGGGCGGCCAGCACCATGTCACTGCCCCGCTCCAGCACCGTGATCTTCTCGGCCACCGCCCGGGTCTGGCGCCCCAGGTACGGCTCGGCCAGCACCTCGAACACCACCTCCTTGCTGGCCTGGATCTCCGTTGGCGCGACACTCAGCTTCCGTACCCGCCGCCCACGACCAAGGTCCACAGTGATCGCGCCGGTCGTCACACCGAGATAGCCCAAGCCGGCCGCCACGCCCCCGCCGACAACCATCGCGGCTCCCCATCGCCAGACCCGCACCCTCGTTCTCCTTCCACAGCCTGATCGCGATGCTGCCCGGGCCGAGGCGTTGCCCGCGAATGCGACACGCGTGATCCGCCGAGGATTTCGAGCCTGCGCCATGATCGCGCTACCACCGCCAGGCCCGAACGGGCGCACTCTCCCCATGGATCCAGTCGAGCTCGAGTTCCAGTTCGGTCAGTAGCTTTGTACGTCAGGTCGCGCGGCCCGGCGCGGGAACGAGCCGGCACAGCAAGGCGGCGGCCGCACCGGTGATGACTCCGACCAGCGTCCCGGTGGTGAGGCTGGACAAGACCGAGGCGCCGCGAAGGATGGCGCCCTGCGCGCCGGGGTCGAGGTCGGCGAGGTTCCCGCCGAGGCCCGGAGCGTCATCGCCGAAGGCCGAGTCCCACAGCAGTTGGTGTCCGATGGCCAGGAACACGCCGTAGATCGCGCCGATGAGGAGCACGGTCAGGAACGGGTGGGGTGGCCGTTTCCACAGCACGGCAGCGATCCAGGCCAGCGGCGGAAGGAAGACCAGCAGACCGTTGACGAAGCTGCCTTCGCTGATGACGCCAAGATCGTGCAGGGCCACCCGGGGTGCGGCCAGCGCGGCCAGCCCGACCAGCATCGGCCAGGAAAATCCCAGCGTGCGCGGCGATGCGTTCACCGCGCGGCCCTGGTGGGTTCGGCACCCGCGACGGCCTCGGTCGCGGCTGTCGGACGGGCGCCGGCGCGAACGAAGCGGACGAATGCGGTGAAGGCAAGCGCCGAGACGACCGCTCCGCCCGCAAGCCGAACCCAGTGCCCGGCGACGAACTCGTCAGCGATTTGGCGCAGGTGGTCAGCGGAGTGGGTGCCCGGCGGGTCGACGAACATGATCTCGTTACGCGGCCAGAAGAACAGCGCTGAGAAAAGAAACTCGCACGTGACGAAGACGGCGAAGCTGGCCGTGAGCCACCATCTCAGCTGGGGATTTCGCCAGGTCAGGACAGTCGCGGCAAGGCTGGTGAGCACGACGGTGGCGCCAAGCGGCGGAAAGTAGTCGCTGGGCCCACCGTCGACCATGAACTCCCGGGCGCGTTCCAGCGACGCTGGCGCGTCACCGAAGATGTTCGGGTAGAGCATCACCGTCTCGGCGGCGACGCCGCCGAACGAGAGCATCGACGTCCAGACGAGGGCGATGAGTGCGATCCAGGTCAACCTGGTGCGGGACAAGGCGGAAACCTCCTGCTGTCGGGTGCGCCGTACGCGGCGCAAGTAGGTGGTTGACGACGCTAGGTGCGCGACCATCGGCCGTCTGCCGCTTGAGCGCGCGACCTGACTCGCTTCTCGGCGTGCGCCAACCGGGGCCTTTCGGCGCCCGCGTCGCTTCCCGACGTACAGGTACGCGTGACGATGACTCCGCACAGCGACAGCGGGATGGGCGCCGGCCGTTCTACGCTCGTGACCGTGCGATCCAGACCCACTCGTATCGATGCGCTGCTCGGTACGGCGACGTTCTGCCTCGTCGCCGCGGCGGTGATCACTGACGGCGGGCCACCTGGCCGAGCCGCACTCGCCTACGCTTTCGCTGCCGGATTCGCCGCGGTCCTACTCGTCGCGCGGCAATGGCCGGCCGCGGGGCTCCTGGCGACCGCCGTCGGAATCGTCGTCTACTACTGGGTGGATCTGCCAGCGATCGGTCTCGCCGCTCCGGCCGCGGCCGCACTCTACCTGGCGGCGGAGCGGCAGCGGGTGGTGTTGGCAGCGGCCGTCGGCGTGGGCCTCCTGGTCGTCTCAGTGGGGGCGCGGCTGATCGAGGGTGACGACCTGCCGATTGTCATCGGCTTCGAGCTCGGCTCCGAGGCCGCGCTGATGCTTGCCGTCATCGCACTCGGCGACGCGGTCCGAAGCCGCCGCTCGCTCAACGCCGAACTGTCGCGTCAGGCCGCGGAGGCCATCACCGAGCGGCGCCGGGAGGCCGCGCGCCAGGTCGAAGCCGAGCGGTTGCGCATCGCCCGGGAGGTCCACGACGCTCTCGGCCACACCATGGCCGTCATCAGTCTGCAGTCGGCGGTCGCGCAGGAGGCCCTCGACGACGGGAGACCCGAGCGCGCCGGGACGGCGATCGCCGCCATCGCATCGGCGGGAAGCGCCGCGATGACCGACCTGCGCGCCACCCTGCGGATATTGCGCCAGGACGGCGCCCGGGAACCGACCCCCAGCCTGGACCAGCTCGAGGCCCTGGCGGATCGCGTCACGCGTAGTGGATTGACGGTCGACCTGCGCGTCACCGGTGAATTCGACAAGCTGCCGGCGATCGTCGGCTCGACGGCGTACCGGGTCGTCCAGGAGGCGCTGACGAACGCACTGCGCCACGCCGCCGCGAGCCAGGCTCGGGTCACCGCCGAGACGACGGGCGCCTGGCTGATCGTCGAGATCGCCGATGATGGTCGGGGCGCGCCCGGTGGGACCAGGCTCGGCACCGAAGGCCACGGCCTGCGCGGAATGTCCGAGCGAGTGGCGCTGCTTGGCGGAACGTTCGACGTGGGCGACAAGGCGACCGGGGGATTTCGGGTGTACGCACGACTGCCGCTTTCGGTAGGCACCACATGACCGCCGTCCGGATCGTCATCGTCGACGACCAACACCTGGTGCGAGCGGGACTGCGCGCACTGCTGGAAAGAGACCCGGACATTCGCATCGTCGGCGAGGCCGCTGACGGTCGCAGCGGCGTCGAGGCCACCCGCACACACCGGCCGGACATCGTCCTCATGGACGTTCGCATGCCCGGCACCGACGGGCTGGAAGCGACCCGCCGCATTCTGACCGACCCACACCTCGCCAATGTGCACGTGGTCATGCTGACCACCTTCGACGACGACGAATACCTCTTCGAAGCCATCCGCGTCGGCGCGGTCGGCTTCCTGCTCAAGGACACGCCCCCTGCGGCGCTGCGCGACGCCGTCCGCACCGTCGCCGGCGGTGACGCCCTCATCTCCCCCACCGTCACCCGGCGCGTCCTCGCCGCGGTGGCCCGGTCCCGCCCCGCGGACACCCGACGGCTGACCGGTCTCACCGACCGCGAACGCGACGTCCTTTCCCAGGTGGGCACCGGACGCTCGAACGCCGAGATCGGTGCCGCCCTCCACCTCAGCCCGAGACCGCTCGGACGTACGTCAGCCGTCTGTTGACCAAACTCGACGCCCGCGACCGCGCCCAACTCGTCGTGATCGCCTACGAAACCGGCCTCGTCACCCCCGGCGGCGCCTAACCTCGCGAGCTGCCGTCTTGCCGCTGTCAGCGCTTGCGTGGTGCCACCACGCCGGATTCCAGACATGAAAACGACGTCGACGATTCGGTTGGTGAATTCGTCGATATCCGGCCAGCGGCGGCCGGTCAAGGTGGAGCGGCCAGACCGCCTACGCACCATCGCGGCCGCGGCAGGCGTTTCGCGTGCACAGGTGGAATGGTGGCTCGCGCAGGCCCGTCCCTACCTGCCGCTGCATAGGTCCGGCTCCGTGGTGGGCGGCGGTCCCGGCGGACGCCACCGACTTGAAGTTGCCG
This sequence comes from Asanoa sp. NPDC050611, assembly GCF_040654855.1. Lineage (NCBI taxonomy): Bacteria > Bacillati > Actinomycetota > Actinomycetes > Micromonosporales > Micromonosporaceae > Asanoa > Asanoa sp. NPDC050611. The sequence continues at coordinate 11,775 of NZ_JBFAIU010000097.1, read as the reverse complement.
ACGGACGGGATGCCCGGGCTGATCATCGTGGACGGGCGAGGACGCCCGGTGACCATCCTGCCCGGCACACAGGTACTGCCAGGACGACCCGGCCCTCGCCATCGCGGGACGCGAGCGAGGCGCTGAGTGCGCTCACGACACGGCAGCAAAGCTCTCCAGCGGTCCCATCAGATGATGTCCGTCCGGATGACAATGTGGGGACAGCGCACAGTGAGCCGATTGGACCAGATGCATGGCAGAACGGCCGCCCGGTATCGACTTCGCCAACCTCCCCGCGCCCGCCGAGGGCTTTCTGGTGACGATGTTCATCACCGTTCGCAACGTGGCGCGGTCTCGCGACTTCTACTCGCGGATCCTCGGCGGCACCGTCGTCCTGGACGAGAATCCGTGCATCGTCAGGCTGTCGAACTCGTGGATCATCATGAACCCCGGCGGACCGCCCACCCCTGACAAACCAGGGATCTCGGTCGTGGACTACGAACCGAACAACACCACGTCGATCTTCCTGAATCTGCGCGTCGCCGACATCCGGGCGCGCTACGAGGAGTGGAAGGCGCGGGGCGCGGATTTCGTGACACCACCGATCGACCGTGAAGCTGAGATCCGCTGCTACATGCGGGACCCGGACGGATACCTCATCGAGGTGGGCGAGGCGACGGGACTGTTGCAGGGCAAGCTGGCCGCCAAGCGCCCTGAGGACCTCCCCGGCTGACGCGGCCGATGCGCCGTGGAATGAAAATGACTACCGTTGTTTCGTTCGCGGCACGGAGCCTTTCCACCGAACCGCACCAAGGGCCTACTGGTAACGGTTTCGTTTTGCAGAAAAGCCCGAGAGTTCGTCGCGCGCGGCGACCGCAATCGCTACGGTGTCCGATGTGACGGCTCAGACCACCGACGGGCAGACCGCGAGCGGTGCCACGGAGCCCGCCCCTGACCCGGAGCAACCGACGCCTCCTCGTCGCCTTCTCGGCGACCGGATCGGTTCGGTCGAGGTGCTCACCGCCATCCTGGTTCTACTGGTCATCTTCCGCGGGCCCGTGTCCAACGCGATCTCCAGCCCGCGCCTGCAGACCTGGACCACGGTGTTCGTCTCGGTCATGGTCCAGGCCGTACCCTTCCTCGTCTTCGGTGTCGTGCTCTCCGCGGTGATCGCCGTCTTCGTGCCGCCGTCGTTCTGGGCCCGCGCCCTGCCCCGGCATCCGGCGCTGGCCGTCCCCGTCGCCTCGGCCGCCGGAGTGGTCCTGCCCGGCTGCGAATGCGGGTCGGTCCCGATCGCCGGCTCGCTGATCCGCCGCGGCGTGACACCCGCCGCCGCCCTCGCCTTCCTGCTCGCCGCACCGGCCATCAATCCGATCGTGTTGACCGCCACGGCCGTCGCGTTCCCCAACAACCCGGAGATGGTGGTCGCGCGCGGCGTCGCGAGCCTGATCGTCGCCATGATCATGGGTTGGCTCTGGCTTCGCCTCGGCAGGGCCGAGTGGATCCGACTCCCCCACCGCCACGACGAGGGCACCAGCAAGCTCGTCGCGTTCTGGTCCGCGGTCCGCCACGACGTCATCCACGCCGGCGGCTTTCTCGTGCTGGGCGCGATGGCCGCCGCCACCATCAACGTCGTCGTCCCCGAGCGGTGGCTGCTCACCCTCGCCGACAACCCCGTCCTGTCGGTGCTCGCGTTGGCCCTGCTGGCCGTACTCCTGTCGATCTGCTCCGAAGCCGACGCGTTCGTGGCGGCCTCGCTGTCCCAGTTCTCGCTGACCGCCCGCCTGGCGTTCCTCGTCGTCGGCCCGATGGTCGACCTCAAACTCATCTCGATGCAGGCCGGCGTGTTCGGTCGGCGGTTCGCGACCCGGTTCTCCCCGGCCACGTTCGCCGTCGCCGTCCTCGTCGCCGTCGCGGTTGGAGCCGTGGTCCTGTGAACCGGCAAGCCCAAGGCGTCGTCCTGCTCCTGCTCGGCGGCGCCGTCCTCAAGGCCAGCCTGACCGACGTCTACCTGCGCTACGTCAAGGAGGGCCTGCGGCCGTTCCTCATCGCGGCCGGTGCCGTCCTCGTCGTGGCCGCGGTCATGACGCTCGTCCACGACCTGCGGCAACAGTCACGCGGCCCGGAGGGCGCGGACGACGGTCACGGACACGGCCACCACGGCCCGGCGGTCGGTTGGTTGCTCGTCCTGCCCGTGCTCGGCCTGCTGCTGGTCGCACCGCCGGCGCTCGGCGCCTTCGCCGCAGGCCAGGCTGGCACCGCCCTGTCGAGCCAGGCCACCTCCGACTATCCGCCACTTCCCGACGGCGACCCCGCCAAAATCAGCATCCTGGAGTACGCGTCCCGCGCGGTCTACGACAACGGCGCCTCGATCGGCGACCGCACGGTCCAGCTCTCCGGCTTCGTCGTCCCGGGTCAGAACGGCGAGCTGATGTTGGCTCGCATGATCATGTCCTGCTGCGCAGCGGACGGCCGACCGATCAAGCTCGGCATGACCGGAAGCGCGCCGGTCGACCTGCCCGCCGACTCCTGGATCGAGGTCACCGGAAAGTACACCGACAAGGCCGGCACCGACCCGGTCAACGGCGAGCAGATCCCCTATGTCGACGTGCGGACGTGGGTGCAGATCGATCCGCCGCGCAACCAGTACCAGTGACGGCTCAGGTCAACGCGCCCAGCTCGAGCACCGTCCACGAGACGCGGTCCTCGAAGCCGCTGGACCACCACAGGAAGCCGCCCGCGTAGCGGGCGTTGGTCGCGTCGGACGCGATCGTCACGGTCGCGTCGCGGGCGATGTCATAGACCTGCAGCGGGCGGCCCTGGGCGGCGCGGGAGGCCGGGTCCAGCCCGGTGAGCACCTCGAACCGGTCGAGAACTGCGACGTCCGTCACCGGGAAACCGACGTCGGGCCCTGCGATCCGGCGGCGTTGCGTGCCGTCGACGCGGACCAGGTCGACGCCGCCGGAGGCACCGTCGTCGATGACGATGGACCGGCACCAGGTCGCACCACACGCCGGGAAGTCCGCCGGCCCGGCGGTGAACTCGCGGGTCACCCCCGTGACGCGGTCCATCAGCACGACCCGGCCGCCGCCGACCGCGTCGGTGCTGTCCATCAGCCACGGCCAGGCGACCGGCGACCACGACCTCGGCAGCGTCTCGACCCGCGGGTCACCGCCGTCCAGGACGACCGAATGCAACTCGGTCGAGGCTTCGTCACCAGGGCCCATCGCCGTCCAGTGCAGCCGGCCGTCGACGATTGCCAGCTCGTAGGCGGAGTCGGTCTGGCGCACATCGCCCGCGTCGACGACGATTCGCCGCGGTGCACCGGTCAGGCCGGTGCCGATGACCCAGATCGACGTCGTACGACCGCCGGACGCGTCCTCCGCCGACTCGGCCCACGCCACCCATCCGCCGCCGGACGTGAATCCGAAGAACTGCGGAGCCGTCCGCGCCCGCAGCCGGCGCAACTCGCGGGCGGCCCCCGCCTTCGGCACGGCCGTCAACGAGACGAACGCGCCGTCCGCCGACACCGCCGAGCCGATCGAGCTGTTCACGTCGAGGAAGAAGCCCGGGGTGTAGCTCAGGCCGCCGCCCAATGTGCCCGGTACCGAGCCCCGAGGCGCCTGCGGCCAGACCGAACCGACGCTCGCCGCGGCCGGCGGCCGGCCCGCATCGGCCGTGTCGGACGGCGACGACCACAACAGCCAGGCCGTCGCCACGAGAGCGGCGAACAACCCGGTCCACCGCACCTGACGACCGGCGGGAGATCCGGACGCGGCTGCGCCGCCAACGACCACGTCGTGCCTCCTGCCCGTCGTTACCAGCCCGCGAACTGTTCAACGAACCAGCGCCCCGCATCGCACGTGCGATCAGGCCGGCGCATCAGTCTCGCAGTGACTTGTCGACATCGACAACCATTACCCGGCGTGGTCCGCGGCGGAGAGGTGAGTCAGTTCCGTCCTCTTCGGAACGTGCACGTATCGCGATATCGCGATACTGGAATCATAATGAAAATCACTTTCAGGTACCTTGTGTACCGCGTACGGTCTCGCTAGCGTCCTGCTGGTAATGAACCTCATTGTCAGTAAGCCGGACGTGAAAGGTGGCGAATCCGGTGCGCCATAAACGCGCAGGTCTTCTAGGTGCTGTGCTCGTGACGACAGCGATATTGGCGACGGCGTGCGGGTCCTCCGGGGACGACGCCGATGCGACTGCCCAGTCGGCCGGGCCGTCGGCTTCCAGCGACGTATCGGTGGTCGCGTCCACCAACGTGTACGGGGACATCGTCCGGCAGATCGCCGGCGACAAGGCGACGATCACCTCGATCATCAGCGACCCGTCGGCCGACCCCCACTCGTACGAGGCGAACACCCGGACCCAGCTCGAGCTGTCGAAGGCCGACGTGGTGATCGAGAACGGCGGCGGCTACGACGACTTCGTCGACACCATGCTCAAGTCGGCGAACAGCGATGCCAAGGTGCTCAACGCCGTCCAGATCTCGGGCCACACGGCCACCGGCGGCGCGGAGCTCAACGAGCACGTCTGGTACGACCTGCCGTCGATGAGCAAGCTCGCCGACGAGATCGCCGGCGCCCTGTCCGCGGCCGACGCCGGCAACGCCGCGACCTTCGCCGCCAACGCGACGACCTTCAAGCAGAAGCTCCAGGAGCTGGAGGGCACCGCGGCGCAGATCAAAACGGCACACACCGGAGCCGGTGTCGCGATCACCGAACCCGTCCCGGTGTACCTGCTGGAGGCGTGCGGGCTGGCCAACAAGACGCCCGACGAGTTCAGCGAGGCGATCGAGGAGGGCACCGACGTGCCCGCCGGGGTGCTGCGGGAGACCCTCGGCCTGTTCACCGGCAAGCAGGTCAGGCTGCTGGCCTACAACGAACAGACGGCCGGCCCGGAGACCGAGAAGGTGCTCCAGGCCGCCAAGGACAGCAACGTCGGCGTGGTCCCGGTGACCGAGACGCTGCCCGCCGGCAAGGACTACCTGACCTGGATGGGCGGGAACCTCGACGCCATCAGGACGGCGCTGGGCTGATGACGATCCCGGTGCTGGAGTTCGAGAACGCGGGGCTGAGCTTCGGACCGCGGCGGCTCTGGTCGGACCTGTCGCTGCGGGTCGAGCCCGGCGAGTTCGTCGCGGTGCTCGGCGCCAACGGCTCCGGCAAAACCAGCCTCGTACGCGCCATCCTCGGGCTCCAGCGTCTGGGCTCCGGCCAGCTCCAGGTGGCGGGACGCCCGCCGCACCGCGGCTCGGACGACATCGGCTACGTCCCGCAGCAGCGGCGGATCGATCCCCTCACGCCGCTGCGCGCCCGCGACATCGTCGGGCAGGGCCTCGACGGACACCGTTGGGGCCTTGGCCGGCAGCCCGGGCGCACCGCACGGATCCGGGCGGCGCTCGAGTCGGTCGACGCGGCCGCGTTCGCGGACATGCCGATCGGCCTGCTCTCTGGCGGCGAGCAGCAACGGGTGCGCATCGCCCAGGCGCTCGTCGCCGACCCGCGACTGCTGCTCTGCGACGAACCGCTGCTCTCGCTCGACCTGCGCAGCCAACGCACCATCACCGCCCTGGTCGACCGGCGTCGCCGGGAGAAGGGCACCGCCGTCGTGTTCGTCACCCACGAGATCAACCCCGTGCTGCCCTATGTGGACCGGGTGCTGTACCTGGCCGACGGCCGGTTCCGCGTCGGCACGGTCGAGGACGTCTTCACCTCGACGACGATGTCGCAGCTGTACGGCGTACCGGTCGAAGTGTTGCGGGTCAACGGGCGGATCCTCGTCGCCGGAATCCCCCAGGCCGACGAAGTACACCACCATGGCAACGGCGTCGTCTCCGGAGCACGACATGGCTGACATCTGGTCCCAGGTCTTCAACTTCGCAGACTACGGCCAGTTGCTGAACCTCGTCCACAACTCGATCATCGCCGGTGCCGTGCTGGGCGTCGTCGGCGGCCTGATCGGCACGTTCGTGATGATGCGCGACCTGCCCTTCGCCGTACACAGCATCAGCGAGCTGTCCTTCGCCGGCGCCTCAGGCGCCCTGCTGGTGGGCGCCAACGTCGTGCTGGGCTCACTCACGGGCTCGATCCTGGCCGCACTGGTCATCGGCTTGCTGGGAACCCGGGCCCGCGACCGCAACTCCATCATCGGCGTCCTCATGCCGTTCGGTCTGGGGCTCGGTGTGCTGTTCCTGGCCCTCTACAAGGGACGGGCGGCCAACAAGTTCGGTCTGCTCACCGGGCAGATCGTCGCCGTGGACACGCCGCAGCTCTCCTGGCTGCTGATCACGTCGGCGGTGGTCCTGGCCGGGCTGCTGGTGATCTGGCGCCCACTCGCCTTCGCCAGCACCGATCCGGAGCTGGCCGCCGGGCGTGGCGTCCCGGTGGCGGCGCTGTCGACGGTGTTCATGGTGCTGCTCGGCCTGACGGTCGCGATGTCGGTCCAGATCGTCGGCGCACTGCTCGTGCTCAGCGTCGTCTGCACACCAGCGGCCGCCGCGATGCGGGTCACCGCCTCGCCGATGCTGGTCACCGCGCTGAGCGTGCTGTTCGCCGTGGGCTCCGTCGTGGGTGGCATCCTGCTCGCCCTGGGCAGCACGATCCCGATCAGCCCGTACGTCACGACCATCTCGTTCCTGATCTACATCGGGTGCCGGATCGTGGGCGCGCGGCGGCACCGGCAGGGGTGGCACGCCATCCCGCGTCCACGTGTGCCAGCGTCCGCCACGGTTCGCTGAGGTTCTGGAGGCGGTCGCATGGCAGATCTGGACGGCGTCCTCGCGGGCGAGGCGATCGAGGCCGTCACGGCCGTGCTGCAGGCGCTGGCGTTGCCGTTGCGGCTGCGGATCGTCCTCGGCATCCTGGACGGCGAGGCGACGGCCGCCGAGCTGGCCGACCGGCTGGACGTGGGCTACGCGACGCTGGCGCAGCACCTGCGGCATCTACGGCTGGCCGGCCTCGTGCTTCGGCGCAGGGCCGGCAATCGTGTCCGGTACGTGGCGGCGCCGTCGACGGCCGTGTTGGTTCGGGCGATCGTCGCCGAGGTAGCGCCCGCAGCCGGTGGCGGTTCACGCACTCAGGTCGGCGGCGCGCGGCCGCGAGCCTGAGCTCAGCCCCGCACAGCCGCCGGCTCGCCGTCGACGACTTTCACCAAGAGCCTTTGCGGACGCCCGGCAGTTCACCGCGCAGTGCCATGTCGCGGAAGCGGATCCGCGACAGGCCGAAGTGGCGCAGAACGCCGCGGGGGCGACCGTCGATGCTGTCACGCGCGCGTTGGCGCACAGGACTGGAGTCCCGGGGCAGTGCGGCGAGTCGACGGACCGCGTCGGCCCGCAGCGCGGCATCCGCGTGCGGCGCCGAGATCAGCTGTTTGAGGGCCGCCCGTCGCTCGGCATACCGTATCGCGAGGCGCGCGCGCCGCTTCTCGCGTTCGGTGAGGCTGCGGCGGGCCATCACCGCTCCTCGCGGAAGTCGACGTGCCGCCGCACCATCGGGTCGTACTTGCGGAGCACGAGGCGGTCAGGATCGTTGCGGCGGTTCTTGCGCGTCACGTAGGTGTAGCCGCTCCCGGCGGTGCTGCGAAGCTTGATGACGGGGCGGACGTCGGTGGAGCGTGGCATCAGAGCTTGCCGCCGCGCGCGCGGATGCGCGCCACGACCGTCTCGATGCCGTCGCGGTCGATGGTGCGCAGGCCGCGGGTGCTGACCGTGAGCCGGACGTACCGCCGCTCGCTGGGCAACCAGAAGCGGCGCTGTTGAAGGTTCGGGTTCCACCTGCGGCGGGTGCGGCGGTGGGAGTGTGAGACGGCGTTGCCGAAGCTCGGCTTGGCGCCGGTCACGTCACAGATGTTGGACATGCGGTCAACTTTACAATGAAAACCGTTTCCAACAAGATGGGAGTATGAACTCCGACCCGATTGCCGCAGCACAGCAGGCGCCGGCCCGCGGTCACCGTGCTGGCCGGCTTCCACCCCGACGCCACCGCCGCGGTCGCCCGCCTCCTGCAGCTCGTCGACCCGCGACTCGTCTCCGTCAGCCACGACATCAGCCGGATGAGCGAGGGAGTCGTAAGACGCGTGGTCCGGACCGCGACCGAGGTGATCGAGGACGCCACCGCCACGCTGGTGCACGGATGCGTTTCCTGCACCTTGCGCGAAGACGTGCTGCCGACGCTGGTGCGGTTGAGCCGACAGCGGCCGGACTGCGACATCGTGCTGCTGCTGCCGCGGGTGGTCGAGCCGGAGGCGGTCGCGGGCGCGTGCGCACACTGCGTGGTCGACGGCCAACCGGTCACCGAGGCTGTCCGGTTCGACTCCTACGTCACCGTCGTCGACGCCGGGCACGTGATCGAGGACCTGGGCAGTGCCGACGACCTCCGCCACCGAGAGCTGCACGCCGCCGAGGAGGACCACCGCTCGGTCGCCGACGTCGTCGCCCGGCAGATCGAGTTCGCCGATACGGTCCTGCTCTGGGGCGGTGCGCGGGTCGACGGCTACGAGCTGACCCGCGCGGCGGTGCTGCTGCAGCGACTCGCACCGTGGGCGACCCACCTCGCGGTCGACGCCAACCGACGGGTCGACTGCACCGACCTGGCGCGTCGCCTACGCCACACCGGGCGGCACAACCCGCGCGTGCCGGGCATGCTCGGCCGCGCGATGGAGGGCTACCCCATCGCGGCGCACTCCCCCGAGCCGGACTGCGGGGTCGTCTCGGTGCTGTTCGAGGCGCGGCGCCCGTTCCACCCAGGTCGCCTCCACGACGCGCTCGGAACGCTGGCCACGGAGACGCTCCGGGGCCGCGGTCAGCTCTGGATCGCCAGCCAGCCCGACACGGCGATCGCGTACGAGTCCGCCGGCGGTGGCGTGGGTATGGGCACTCTCGGCTACTGGCTTGCCGCCCTGCCGGCCGAACGGTGGTCGCAGGCGAGTCCCGAACGCCGGATGACTGCCGACTTCGGCTGGCATCCCGACTTCGGCGACCGGCGCACCGCTCTCGCCTTCGTCGGTCTCGACCTCGCGGCCGACACCCTGACCGAGATCCTGCACAACTGCCTGCTCACCGACCACGAGATCGCGGCCGGACGCGGTGACTGGGCGGCATTCGCCGATCCTTTCGCCGGCTGCTTCCCGCTGACCGACAACGAGGACTGACATGAAGCCCGGCATCCACCCTGCGTACCGACCCGTGGTCTTCCGCGACCGCGGCGCCGACTTCGCCTTCCTCACCCGGTCCACGGCGACCAGCGCCCGGACGATCGCTTGGAGCGACGGCAACACCTATCCGGTCATCGACGTCGACATCTCGTCCGCCAGCCACCCGTTCTGGACCGGACGCCAGCGGGTGCTCGACACCGCCGGCCGGGTGGAGAAGTTCCGCCGCAAGTACGCCGGGCATCGGCGTGCCAGCTGACCAGACGGTGCGGCCCGTGGCGGTTATCGCGCGCAGGCGGAGCAGGTGCCGAAAATCTCGAGCGTGTGCGCGATGTCGCTGTAGCCGTGTTGGCCGGCGACCTTCTCCGTCCATCGCTCCATGGCCGGGCCTTCGATCTCGACGGTCCGGCCGCACATCCGGCATACGAGGTGATGATGGTGCCGGGATCGGGAGCACTGCCGGAACAGCTGCTCACCGTCAGGGGCCCGGGTGGCGTCGATCTCGCCGATCTCGACGAGCCGCTGGAGGGTCCGGTAGACGGTGGTCAGGCCGACCTTGGCGCCACGCTCGCGGAGTATCCCGTGGAGCTGCTGGGCGGTGAGGAAGTCGTTGACCTCCTGCAGCAGAGCGGTCACCTCAATGCGTTGCCGCGTCGTCCGACCGGCGGGTGGCGTCGAGCCGTTCACCAGGGATTTCCTCCTGTTCCGACGCGCGACCATAGCACATATGCGCAAACCGCTATCATTTCCACCTGCCGGCGACGGGGGTCAGCGGTTGCTCTGCCTTCTGGTAATGGTTATCGTTTCGGGAGTCCTCGGCGTGCCAACCCAGCAGGGTGCTGTGGATCGCGGACGTCGCCCGGTCGCTTCCATCGTTGCCGCGCGGCGTCCGCCCTGGCAGCGCGGTCGAGCATGGGCCGGCCGGCGGCACGGGCCATCAGCGTCGCTACGGTTACCCGCGTGGACGAAGCGCGAGCACCGGCACCCACGCGGCGCTGGGCAAGGCCGCCGGCCCGCAGCGTGCTCGCCCTGGTTGCGGCACTGGCGGCAACCGGCGCCCTGGTCGCGCAGACGCCGGAAAAGCCCCGCGGCCCGGAACCACGACCGCCGGCGGTCGGGACCGTGTGGCCGCAGGCCGGGCGCGCCGATGTTCCTGGTGTGCTGACCGACGGCGCTCCGTACAACCCGGCCTTCTTCGTCGACGAGCGGGTCTCTGCCGGCATCGCCGTCGGTGCCGATGGGAAGACGGTGCGTCTGGTGCTGCGCGCGGCCGATGGCACGGTGCGCGTCCTGCGTCAGCTTGCGGCCGCGACAGGCCCGCAGTTCGCGGCGTTCATCCGCGTAGGCGAACAGCTCGTGTGGGCGGAGACGGTCACCGGCCGCGACGGGACGGCGCAGACCACGCTGTGGCGGGCCGACCTGTCCGGCGGGACGCCGCGAAAGATCACCGATGACACCGGCTGGGTGACGTTCGCGGGCTCCGACTACGACATGGTCGTCAACGCCGACCGGCTGTACTGGACGGCGACCGCATCGGGCGACCAGCAGGCAACGGAGGTCCGGTCGGTGCCGCTGGACGGTGGGCCGGTCAACGTACGCACGCAACCGGGCGAGTGGACGCTGTCGCGCTGGCCATGGTTGGTCAGCCCCAGCAGCGACGCCCGGTTGCTCAACGTGGACACCGCTCAGGTGGTCAAAGTGCCAGCCGACGGCGCCCGCCTGGGCCAATGCGGGCCGACGTGGTGCCGCCTGTACACGCTGTCCGACGACGGCCCGACTCGCATCGAGCTGATCCGGCCCGACGGCTCGGAGCGACTGCGGCTCGCCGACAGCGGCGCGACCGCCTCACTCGTCGACGTCGCGCCGCTGGACCGGTTCGAGGTCCTCTCGAACGACTCGACGACGCTCGGGGCCGCCCTGGGCGGACAACAGCTGCTCGTGTACGACCTCAAGACCAGGCGGTCCGTCCTGGTCGCCGAGGCCGCGACCAGTGTGTCCTACCGAGCCGGTGTGCTGTGGTGGTCCACGAGCGCGCTGGGACGCAATTCCTGGCACACGCTCGACCTACGCACCGTATGACGGCGTGCGGCTAGTCCTCGACACAGAACTCGTTTCCTTCGGGATCCTGCAACACGACCGACTCCGCACCGGCCCGAACCAGGGTTGCGCCGAGCGCTACGAGCCGCTCGACCTCGATTTCGACCGAGCCGGCCGCGCGTAGGTCGAAGTGCACCCGGTTCTTGGCGCTCTTCGGCTCGGGGACCTGTGCGAACCACAGACTCGGCCCGCCCCAGCCGGGCGCTTCAACGAACGCCTTCGCGGACGTTGAGGTCTCTTCCACAGTGGAGCCCAGCGCGGCGGCCCAGAACCGAGCTACCACGAGTGCGTCTGCGCAGTCGAACGTCACAGATTTGACGAAGGTGGCCTCCATGTCCTTGACCGTAGGGGAGCCGCGGGATCACCACAATTCCGCGCGGTGTCGCTCGGGTCGGTGGAGAGCGCGCTGGGTCGGTACGGTTCCGTGGAGGTCATGGCGCATGGGCTACACCCCCGCGCACAGCCGGTCCGTCACGGATGAAGTTGGAGAGCACCAGCACGGACAGCGGAATGGCGAAGGCGATCGACGGCAGGATGATC
>NZ_JBFAIU010000096.1:21585-23099 GCF_040654855.1 Asanoa sp. NPDC050611 | reverse complement strand
GCCCGGTCGGCAACGAGGTCGAGGACCGGGTCGGCGTAGCCACCCCGCTGCGCTCCATCATCATCCGGCGGCGCCGACTCCCTCGTTTTCGCGCCCAGGCGGAGGCGGCGCTTCCCGGGACGCCGGGACGGCGCGGGCTTCTCGTCCTTGGCCGGTTGGGTCGGCTTGTTGTTGGACGGGGTCGGTGGTTTGGTGACCTCCGCGCGGCCGGTGGCCACCGGCGGGCGCGTGTGCGGGCCGGGTGCGGGCTTGCGGTCCGTCGACTTCTGCTCCGACTGCTTTCCGCGCTTCGGCGGCTTGGCCGGCTTCGGCTTGCCGGGCTGCTGCTCGCGTCGGGCCCGGCGCGGGCGGATCTCCGCCAGGTCGAGCCTCGGGTCGGCCGGGGCCGGGGCGCGGCCCGCCCGGACCGCGCGCAGGGTGCTGCCGGACTTCCACGCGATGCCGAGGCCCGCGGCGAACAGCAACAGGGCGCCGGTCGTGTGGAACGGTGACATCCACAGGCCGGCGATGCCGACCATCGGGCCGCTGCAGATGAGCATCAGGCCGTCGCCGCGGGCGAACATGCGCGAGCGGAAGACCGCCCAGCCCATGGCCATCCAGCCCGCGCTGTAGATGCCCGCGCAGGTCAGCGCCAGCGTTTTCGCGCTCAGGCCCCAGATCGGCGTGGCCGGTGGGACCGCCGCGAACATCAGCATCGAGACGCCGCCGAAGATGCCGAGCATGAGGCCGAACACGGCGGCGGCGCGGCTGCGTACCGCGGAGAGCACGCCGACCAGCGCGATCATCGCGACCATGGCGAGCCAGACGCTGGTCACCCAGGCGATCAGGCGGAACGGGGACTCACCGCTGAGGTAGTGGGCCGGGCCGCCGCCGACAATGGCGCCGAGCGAGGCCGCGGCGGCCACCACGCCGGCCGCGGGGAGCGTCCAGATCATCCGGCGCGCGCCCGAGCGGACCAGGGCGGCCCAGCGGGCGTTGGTGACCGGGCCGTCGGGTACGTCCGGGTCGAGCTCCGGGAGCAGCTTCATGCCCACGTCGAGCAGGCTGGTGACGTCGATCTTCTTGTTCTTCTTCGCCTTCTCGTCCTCGTGGTCGGCGCGCTCCTCCTCGTCCTCGGGCGGCTCGGGGCGCGTCGTCCAGATCCGCTGGGTCTGCATCGCCTGCCCGATCTTCGGCAGGACGGCCGTGTCCTCGATCCCGGTGCCCTCATAGGTCGGCGTCCCGGTCGGCGTGCTCGGGCGCAGGCTGGAGCGTTCGCCTTCCTTCAGCTTGACCCCGACCAGGCCGTCGGACCCCTCGTCCTGGTCGGCGACCGCCGCGGATCCGTCCCAGCCCGCCGCCACCGCGGCCTTGTGGCTGGGGTTGTGGTCGCGGTCCGGGTCGGTGGAGCCGGCTACCGCGGCACGGCTCCACGGTGAGTCGGCCTGGCCGGCGTCGGGCGTTCCCGAGCGGTCCCACTCGGACGGCGCAGTGCGGTCGGTGACGGAGCCGCGGCCGGCGGCGCCTTCCGACGG
>NZ_JBFAIU010000096.1:0-21575 GCF_040654855.1 Asanoa sp. NPDC050611 | reverse complement strand
GTTAGCACGCGGCCTGACGCATCTTCCAACTGGTGGCGAAGGACCCGTCCGAGCCGGCCGGACGCCAGCGGAACGGCGGCTCACGGTGGGCGTGGTCGTCGCGACGCCAATCGCGGTCGGCACGGTCGTCCAGGCGCGGGTCGTGGTCGGTGTGCTGGTCCCGGCGCTGGTCACGGTCGGCGCGGCCGCCCCGGCGCTGGTCGTCCAAGCGCGAGTCGTGGCTGGCGCGCGGCTCCCCGCGCGAATCACGATCGTCCCGGCGCCAGTCGCGGCCGTCGCGGCGCGCGTCACGATCGACGCGCTGGTCCCCGCGGTGGTCTCGATCGGCGCGATCGTCCCGGCGCCAATCGCGGCCCTCGCGGTCGTCCCGGCGCGCGTCACGATCGACGCGCTGGTCCCAGCGGTGGTCTCGATCGGCGCGATCGTCCCGGCGCCAGTCGCGCTCGTCCCGGCGCTGGCCGCGGTCGTCCAGGTGCGAATGGCGGCCGGACGACGAGGCGCGGTCCGATTCGGAGCGCTCAGGCGACGTCGACCGCCCTCGCTCGCGCGCGGGCGACACGCCCGACGACGGGCCGCGCCCCTCGTCGCGTTTCGCGCCCGCTGCGTGCGCAGGGCGGTCTCCTCCCCCGCCGCCCAGGCCGAACTGCCACCAGCGTCGGGTCGCGCGGCCGGGCACCGTCGGGCGGAGCACCGTGCGGTCCGCGGCTGACGACCGGGTCCCGTTCAGTGGCTCGACCACCACCGGGCCGGGGCGGTCGCCCCGCCGGTCGCCGGGCTCGCCGGGCTTGACCGCGACCGGCTCCGCCGGTGTCTCCTCCGCGGCCGGCTTGCTCGGCGGCGCGGAACGGTCCCGGTTGGACCCCGCGCCGGCGGAGTGCTTCGCCACGTGACCCATCGCCGTCACCTCGATTCTCGGCGGAACGGACCACGATCACCCGGGCGGCGGAACGCTGGTGGCGCCCGTGACCATAGGGTGACCGTGCGTTACCTACGCGAATCGTGTCAGCTCGCGAGGGTCCCTCGCGTTGGATCGCCGAAACCGTGAGCAACTTTCACCGAACAGCCGAAAGGGCCCCTATCCCACGGATAGGGGCCCTTCCAGGAGCTGAACAGCTACGCGCGCTCGGGCGGACGCTCCTCACCGAGCACAGCGGACGGCGGCACGGACTCGCCGGCCGTGATGCCGGGCGTCTGCGGCGGCAGGCCGGGGCCGCTGGAGGAGGAAACCTGCTCCTCCGCCGCGCGTACCTCGTGATTGACCTCCGCCGCCGCCTCCGCGGCGGCCTTCGCCGCGGCGTCGGCCTCGCGCTCGACGGCGGTGGAGTCGACGCCCTGCGTCGGCTGGTCACCGACCATGTTGGCCAGCCCGCCCAGCGCACCGCCCATGCCCTCGAGGGCCTTGGTCAGCTCGGTCGGCACGATCCAGACCTTGTTGGCCGAGCCGTTGGCGATCTGCGGCAGCGCCTGCAGGTACTGGTACGCCAGCACCTTCTGGCTCGGGTTGGCGGTGTGGATCGCGTCGAACACCGTGCGGATGGCCTTCGCCTGGCCCTCGGCCTGGAGGATCCGGGACTGCCGGTCACCGTCGGCGCGGAGCACCGCGGCCTGCTTCTCGCCCTCGGCCGTCAGGATCTGCGCCTGCTTGTGGCCCTCGGCGTTGAGGATCGCGGCCCGCCGGTCCCGCTCGGCGCGCATCTGCTTCTCCATGGAGTCGCGGATGCTCGGCGGCGGCTCGATCGCCTTGATCTCGACCCGGGTCACCTTGATCCCCCACCGGCCGGTGGTCTCGTCGAGCACACCGGACAGGTGCCGGTTGATCTCCTCGCGACTCGTCAGCGCCTTCTCCAGGTCGAGCGAGCCGATCACGTTTCGCAGCGTGGTCACCGTCAGCTGCTCGATCGCCTGCAGGAAGTTGGCGATCTCGTAGGTCGCGCGGACCGGGTCGACGACCCGGAAGTAGAGCACGGTGTCGATCGAGACGACGAGGTTGTCGGACGTGATCACCGGCTGGGGCGGGAAGCTGACGACCTGCTCCCGCATGTCGACCTTCGTACGCACGGCGTCGATGAACGGCACCAGGAGGTTGAGGCCCGGCGACAGGGTGCGGCGGTACTTGCCGAGCCGCTCCACGACGTCCATCCGCTGCTGCGGCACGATCCGCACCGAACGCACGATCGTGATCACCGCGACGAGTACGATCGCCGCCACCACGACGGCAATGGCAATTTCCATCCCTAGTTCACCTTTTCTCCGGTGTTGTCCCCGTCGACGGCGTCATCCCGCCAGACCATGGCGGTCGCGCCCTTCACCTCGATCACCCGGACCCGTTCGCCCGGCGCGAACACCTGGTGCGCGTCGTACGCCCGGGCCCGCCAGGTCTCGCCGTCGATCTTGACGACACCCTGGTCGGCGTCGACCTGTTCGAGGACGAGGGCGCTCGAGCCCTCCATGGCCTCCAGCCCGATCAACGCCGAGTTGGTCTCCAGGGCCGAAAGCCGGTGTCTCTGGATGACCGGGCGTACGGCGAAAACGGTCAGGCCCGAAACTGCGGCGAAAACGATCGCCTGGACGATCGCGGGTGCGCCCAGTGCCGCAGCGGCACCCGCCGCGAGCGCGCCCACCGAGATCATCAGGAGGAAGAGCGTCGCGGTGAACATCTCGGCAACCGCGAGCACGACTCCTAGAACGACCCAGAGAACGACATCCACACATCGATCGTGACACGGCCGCGCACCCTTTGCGACAGCGCAACGGTCCCACGACGGTAACGTCGGGTCGATAGGAGACGTTGACCCTCCGGAAACCGCCGCCCGAACCGAGGAGTCCAGCCGAGATGACGTCGTTGCTGCCGGAGACCGCCCGCTCGGTGGACGCCACCGTCGCCCGCGCCCAGGTGGCCGGCCGGGTCCCGGCGATCTCGCTCGGCGTCGTCCGCGACGGTGCGCTCGTGCACGTCGCGACGGCCGGCGGCCCGGCGGCGGCGGGCGACCCCCGGCCAGGCCCGGAGACCCGCTACCGGATCGGGTCGATCTCCAAGACGATGACCGCGACGCTGGTGCTCCAGCTCCGCGACGAGGGCCGGCTGGCGCTCGACGACCTGCTCTACCGGCACCTGCCCGGCACGCCGGTCGGCGGGGTCACGCTGCGGCAGCTGCTCGGGCACGCGGCGGGCCTGCAGCGCGAGCCGGAGGGCAAGTGGTGGGAGCGGCACGAGGGCGACGACATCGACGCGCTGCTCGCGGGCCTCACCCCGGACAAGGTCGCCTTCCCGCCGCATCGGACCTACCACTACTCCAATCTGGCGTACGGGCTGCTCGGCGCCGTCCTGCGGCGGGTGACCGGCGAGGACTGGACGACGCTGCTGACGAAGCGGCTGTTCGACCCGCTGGGCATGCGGGCCACGACCTACCACCCGGTGGAGCCGTTCGCGCGCGGGTACGTCGTACACCCGTGGTCGGCGACGTTGCGCGAGGAACCGCGGACCGACACCGGGGCGATGGCGCCCGCCGGCCAGCTCTGGTCCACTGTGGTCGACATGGCGCGCTGGGCGGCGTTCCTGGCGGCGCCGCGGCCGGAGGTGCTCGCGCCCGACACGATGACCGAGATGTGCGCGCCGGTGGTGATCAGCGACCTGGAGGCGTGGACGTCGGGGCACGGGCTGGGGCTGGAGCTCTACCGGGTCGGCGAGCGCGTCTACGTCGGCCACGGCGGTTCGATGCCCGGGTACGTGGCCTGTCTCGCCGTGCACCGTCGGTCGCGCACGGGCGTGGTCGGGTTCGCCAACGCGTACAGCTTTCGTGAAGGTTCGATCGGCGCGCTCGGCCGGGCCGTGCTGACCGACGTGCTCGAGCGCGAGCCGGAACTGCCGACGCCGTGGCGCCCGGCCGGCGCACCGCCGCCACCGCTGGCGCCGCTGACGGGCCGTTGGTGGTGGATGGGCATCGAGTACGACCTGGCGTGGGACGACGCGAGCGACGAGCTGGTGCTGGCGCAGCTGCGCACGGGCGCGCCGCGGCCGACCCGGTTCGCGGCCGAGGGCACCGACCGCTGGCGCGGGCGCGGCGGCCCCAACGACGGCGAGGTGCTGACCGTGCGCCGCGACGAGAACGGCGTGCCGGCGGCGCTGGAGATCGCCACCTTCATCTTCACGCGGCACCCGGACCGGCTCGGTCCCTAGGGCGCTTCCACGGTGACGAAGTCGATCAGGCGTTCCATCGAGTTGATCAGCGGGGTCTCGACGTCCTTGTAGGACCGGACCGTGCCGAGGATGCGGCGCCACATGTCGGCGGGCTCGGCCACGCCCAGGGCGGCGCAGATCCCCTCCTTCCACGGGCGTCCCGGCGGCACCACCGGCCATTCCCGGATGCCGACGGCGGCGGGCTTGACGGCCTGCCAGATGTCGACGTACGGGTGGCCGGTCACGAGCACGTGCTTCGAGGTGACCCGCGAGACGATCCGGCTCTCCTTGGAGCCCGGGACGAGGTGGTCGACGAGGACGCCGAGCCGGGCGTCCGGGCCCGGGCCGAACGCGGCGATCTCCTGTTCCAGCGCGTCGATGCCGTCGAGGGGCTCGACCACGACGCCCTCGATGCGCAGGTCGTCGCCCCAGATCCGCTCGACCAGCGCGGCGTCGTGGATGCCCTCGACCCAGATGCGGCTGGCCCGGGCGACCCGGGCGGTCACGCCGGCCACGGCGACGGAGCCGCTGGCGGTGCGTTTGCGTTGGCTGGGCGCCTCCTTGCCAGCCGGTTTCCGGAGCGTCACCGGCTGGCCGTCGAGCAGGAACGCGGCCGGCAGCAGCGGGAAGTTGCGCCGCTTGCCGAACCGGTCCTCCAGCACCACGGCGCCCATCTCGAACCCGACCACGGCACCGCAGAAGCCGGAGTCGGCGTCCTCGACCACGAGATCGGGCTCGGCGTCGACCTCGGGCGTCACCTTGCGGCGGCGCCAGTCCCCCGCGAGTACGTCCTCCCCATACATGTGTCCGGACGGTAGTCGCCCGCCCGTCACCGCTCCCGCCCGACGCGCCGGATCGACCAGTCTGTCCAGTGCGCCGCCGGACCGGGGATGCCGGGGCCGGTGTGGTGTTCCTCGCGGGTGCCAGAGGTCGCGCGATCGAGACAGCGGCGCGCACAGCACGTACCCTTTCCTGCATGTCCACCGCAGCGGGTGCCACCACCCTCGCGACGCGCCGGTCGAGCCGGCTCGTGGCCTGGGTGCGCTCGTGGCGCGCCGGCCTGGTGCCCTACGACGAGGTGGCCGACGAGGTAGCCCACGACGAGGAGCATCTCGTCGCCGATGCCCCCGGCACCTGGACCGACGTCTCGCTCCGCGAGGGCCTCACGGCGTTCTCGAAGCTGACCCCCGACCAGATCCGGCTGGTGCTGCCGGCACCTGGCGACCCCCGCGGGCTGCCGGGCCCCGGCGAGTTCACCGGCGCGGCGCTGATCGCGGGCGAGGCCGTGATCGCCGGCGACCTGGGGCTGATTCCCGAGGTGCGCACGCACACGTCGGGCTCGGGCATGACGTTCGAAACGGTGCTGTGGCGGTGCTACGCGCTGCCGTCGGGCGCACCGTCTCCGGCGCCGGTGAGCGTCGCCGAGGCGGAGGGCGAGCTGAACCTGCTGCTCGCGGAGGCGACCAACACGCTGGCCCGGCTCGACATCGCGCAGTGGCGCCCGGAGCTGGCCGGGGCGCTGGCCGCGATCCGCAAGCCGGACAGCGCCAACGAGCTGCCGCCGGGGTTCGACCCGCGGGCGCGCCGGCTGTTCGCGCGCGCGAACGTGCTCG
Organism: Asanoa sp. NPDC050611; assembly: GCF_040654855.1. NCBI lineage: Bacteria > Bacillati > Actinomycetota > Actinomycetes > Micromonosporales > Micromonosporaceae > Asanoa > Asanoa sp. NPDC050611. The sequence continues at coordinate 15,785 of NZ_JBFAIU010000096.1, read as the reverse complement.
ACCGCGTGCTGGCACTGGCCGACGAGGTCGCACCGGGCGGCGCGGTCAACGGCTTCGAGGCCCAGGCCCGCGACGCGGCCCTGCGCCCACTGGCCGCCGCGTGCCGCGGCGCACTGGTCGCGGCCTGCAACGCCCCGCTCATCTGACGCCGCGCACCTGCCGCACCAGGGCACTGAGGCGCCGGTAGTCGCGGCCCTCGGCGGCCATGTCACCATCTCCTTCGCTCGTCAGTGGCGTCTCCACCCCTTGGCTTCCTTGTACGAACAGCCCCTGCGGGGAGACCGGGCGGAGCGTTTCGTTGTCCACGCGCAGGAACCACAGGCCCGGCTGCGCCGGGAGTCGGCGCCTGAGCATGGCGATCTGCTCGTCGTCGCTCGCGGCGACGACGAACACGACGGTCAGCCGGTCGCCGCCCGCCGGCGGCAGGGCGCCGGCCACGACGTCCGTCGGGCGGAGTACGACGCCGACCTCGCCCTGCTGCCCGCTGATCGCCACCACGTCGACCACCCGGGCGACCGCCACCACGGTCGACGCACGCGTTCCCTCGTCCAGGTCGCGGAAGCGTGCCGCCGAGTGGGCGTCGTCCATCTTGAACGCCGTGTAGAAGCCCATGTCGCCGGGCCGATGGAGATCGAGCGGCTCCTCGCCGGGAGCCGACCGCGTGCCCGCCGGCTCGGCGGACCCGTCGGCTGCCGGCGTCGGCTCCGGTCCCCCGCCCGGATCGGCGCAGGCGGCCGCGACCATCGTCAGCAGCACACCACCAACCGCAAGCCATCGTGCGCCCCTCACCATCACCCCCTTTTGACCCGAGCCGCCGGTCACCTGGTTCCCGCTGGATGGAAGTCCATCACGCGCGTACGACAGTAAATCGATGGTGCTCATCCGAACCCCGCCGTTAGCGTCGGAGCATGATCTACCAGCGGCCCCTGGCCTACCTGCTGGGCCTGGAGGGCATCGCGCTGCTGCGGGCGTACGCCGGTGAGTATGACGCCGAGTTCACCGCCGCCCGGATCGCCGAGATCCGGCGGATGCTGGACGACCCGGCCCTCGACACCGCGCCGCTGGCCGCGAGCCGCGCCGACACGGTGACGGGCTACGGGATCTGGTCGCGGACATACGACGAGCCCGGCAACGGCCTCTTCCCCACCGAGGAGCCGATCCTCGACAAGATCCTCGCCCCGCTCCCCGCCGGGGTGGCGCTGGACGCCGCCTGCGGCACCGGCCGGCACAGCGAGCGGCTCGCCGCGCTCGGCCACCGGGTGATCGGCGTCGACAGCTCGCCCGACATGCTGGCCCGGGCCCGCACACGCGCGCCGGGCGCGGAGTTCCGGCCCGGCGACCTGACCGCGCTGCCGGTCGACGACGACTCCGTCGACCTCGTGCTCTGCACGCTGGCGTTGACCCACGTGGCCGACCTCGGGCCCGTCTTCGGCGAGTTCGCCCGGGTGCTGCGGCCCGGCGGCCACCTGATCCTCTCGGACGTGCACCACGAGCTGATCGAGCTGGGTTCGGTGCCCGGGGTGCGGCTCGCGGACGGCGGGCGGGCCTTCCTGGCGGGCCACCGCCACCGGGCCGGCGACTACCTCGGCGCGGCCCTGCCGCTCGGCTTCGCGGTGCGGCAGTGTCTGGAGCCGAAGATGCGGGTCGAGGAGACCGACGCGGAGCCGGCGACCGACGTCGGCCCGTGGGACGACTGGCCGTGGTCGCTGCTCCCGATCGTGCCGGCCGCCCACCGGGCCGCCTTCGACGGCACGCCATCCCTGATCATCTGGCACTTCGAACTGACGTAGGGGCGACCCACGCCGCGCGGGCTGGCTAGATCGTTACGACGACCTTGCCCGCGGCGTGCCCCTCGGCGAGGTAGCGGATCGCGGAAGCGCCCTCGGCCAGCGGATAGACGCGGTCGATGACCGGTTTCAGCGTGCCGTCGTCGAGCATCGGCGTCAGGGCGTCCAGGTACTCTGCCCGCTCCCCCGCCGCCAGCCCCGTAACCCGCTGGCTGCTGAACATCGAGACGAACGGCGCCCGCAACTGGCGCGTGTAGCCACCCAGCAGACCCCCCGCGTCGTGCCCGCCGCCGGCCAGGATCAGCGTCCCCCGCGGGGTCAACGCCCGCCGCAGCAGCGACAGCGACCGGCACCCGGCCGTGTCGATGACGACGTTGTAGACCGCCCCGTCGCGGTCGACCTCCGCCGCCGTGTAGTCGATGACGTCGACCGCCCCCAGCGACCGCACCAGCGCGGACTTGCCCCGCCCGCACACGCCGGTCACCGAGGCGCCGGCCGCCGCCGCGAGTTGGACCGCATAAGCCCCGATCCCGCCCGCGGCCCCGATCACCATCACGCGTGCCCCGGGACGCACCGCCGGGGAGCGGACCGCCAACAGAGCCGTGACCGCGGAGATCGGCACCGCCGCCGCCTGCGCGAAGGACAGGGCCGCCGGCTTGTGGGCCAGCCGCCGCGGCGACGCGACCGCGAACTCCGCGAAGCTGCCGCCGCCGGTCGTGCCGTACACCTCGTCGCCGGGTTTGAACCCCGTGACCGACGCGCCGCACGAGGCGACCACACCCGCTAGCGCCCGGCCACGGACCGCCACCCGCGGCCGCCGCAAACCGAACGCGGCCCGGGCGGCATAAGGCTGCCCGGTCATGTTGATCCACACGCCGGGGTCGACGCCCGCCGCACGGACCTCGACCAGCACCGAGTCGGGGCCGGCGACCGGACGGGGCACCTCGCGGAGCGCGAGCACATCGGCGGAGCCGTACACGGATTGCGCGAGAGCCTTCACTGTGGATCCTCCGAGTCGGGGTAGTCGAAGACGTCGTCGAGGGGGACCTTGAACACGCGGGCGATCCGGAACGCCATCTCAAGCGATGGCGAGTAGCGACCCTGCTCGATGGCGATGAGGGTCTGCCTGGTCACGCCGATCCGGTCGGCGAGGTCGGCCTGGGTCATCTCGTCGTGGGCGAACCGCAGGGCCCGGATGCGGTTGGTCACGCGGGTCGGCTTCACCACTCGGGCACGCTGCCGCGGTAGACGACGACCTTGGCCACGCCGCCGACGATCGCGGAGAGGACGAAGCACAGGTAGATCACGTTGGCGATCCAGAACGGCGCCCAGTCGGCGAGCGCCATCAGCATCGCCGCGAGCGCGCCGATCACCACGAAGGGGTGGCCCGCCTGGTCGCCGAGGTGGCCGATCTCGCGGTCGCGGTCGTCCTTGAGCTGCGACGCCCGCGGGTTGGCCACCGCGAAGCCGATCTCCGCCAGCACCGCCAGCGCGATCGCGCCGCCGACCGTCCACAGCAGAGGCCCGGCGTAGGACACCGAGACCAGCGGCCCGCCGTCGACACGGCCGAGCACCACGACCAGGTAGACCGCGTAGCCGAGGACGGCCACCACCAGCCGGATCCAGGCCCGTCTCTCCTCGAGAGTCATCGAAGCGCTCCTACGCATGTAAGGAATCTTTGACACCACGAAGGTAGCAAATCTTTGACCTCATGTCGAGAATCTTTTACATCGCGCCCGTGAGATGCTTCTCAGTCGCGCGGAAGGACCACCAGCCCGGCGAAACAGGTGTGGGCTGGGGCAATGCGGATGACGGAACTCGGCCGGTCCGGCCTCACGGTCTCCCGGATCGCCTTCGGCACCTGGCAGCTCGGCGGCGACTGGGGCAGCTTCGACGACTCGGCGGTCGTCGCGACGATCAGGCGGGCGTACGAGCTGGGCATCAACCTCTTCGACACCGCACAGGGGTACGGCTACGGCACCTCGGAGGAGGTGCTCGGCCGCGCCCTCCGGGCGGAGCTCGACCGCGACCGGGACTCGGTCGTGCTGGCCACCAAGGGCGGCATCGACCCGAACGGCGAGCGCACCCGCGACGCCCGCCCGGCCTACCTGCGGGCCGGCGTCGAGTCGAGCCTGCGTGCGCTCGACGTCGACTACATCGACCTCTACCAGGTGCACTGGCCCGACCCGCAGACGCCGGCCGAGCAGACCGCGACCGCGCTGCAGGAACTGGTCGAGGCGGGCAAGATCCGGCACGTCGGCGTCTCCAACTACGACGTCGCGCAGCTGGAAGCGTTCGAGGCCGTGCGGCCCGTGGAGACGCTGCAGTCGCCGCTGCACCTGTTCCAGCGGGAGATCCAGGACGAGATCCTGCCGTACGCGCGCCGCCTCGACATCGGCGTCCTCGCCTACAGCCCGCTCGGCAGCGGCCTGCTCACCGGCGCGCTGAACGCGTCGACCCGGTTCGACCCCGACGACTGGCGCGCCCGGTCGAGCGCGTTCACGGGCGACACGTTCCTGCGCAACCTGGAGATCGTCGACAGCCTGGCCACCTTCGCGGCCAGCCGCGGCATGACCGTCGCCCAGCTCGCCGTCGCCTGGGTGCTGGCCCAGGAGGGCGTGCAGGTCGCGATCGTCGGCGCCCGGCACGCCCGCAACATCGAGGCCGCCGCGCAGGCCGCCGAGCTCGGGCTGAGCGCCGACGACCTGGTCGAGATCGACAAGCTCACCGCGGGCATGACACCGGCGCTGGGCAGCACGCCGGAGGGACCGCTCTAGCGGGGGGCCTCGGCCCAGCTCCGGCCGTCCACCGACACCCAGACCCGCGGGAACGGGCCGGACGTCGACGCCGTGTAAAGGTCCACGGCCGCGTCGAAGGTGACCACGCCGGACCCGAAGCCGGCCGCGGTGAAGGTCTGCCCGCGGTCGTCGCTGCGCAGCACGCCGTCCGGGTTCGACAGCCACAGCGTGCCGTCCCGGGTCGCGAGCAGGGTGCCGGCCGCGTAACCGCCGGGCACCAGCGCGCCCCGGGCCCACTCCCGACCGCCGTCGCGGCTCACCCACATCTGGAGCGCGCCGTCACGGGCGCCGTAGAGGGCATAGACGTCGACGCCGTCCGGGCTGGCGAGGTCGAGGAGCCCGGCGTCGGCCGGCAGGGGCTGGACCTCCCAGTCGCGGCTGCCGGCGGCGCCCCAGGCGATCGACAGCTCCCGCCCCTCGACGGGACCCTCCTCCGCGTAGCCGAACAGACCCCACGTGCCGCCCTGCTGGTAGAACGGCCGGGCGCGGTGCAGCGGAACCGGCGTCGGGGTGGCGCCCATCCGGCCCAGGCCCATGGAGACGGTCACGACGCGCGAGCCGTCCACGTACGCGATCCGGTCGCGGTCGGTCAGCGGGCGGTTCTCGACGGCGCCGGCCCGCCAGGTCCGCCCCGCGTCCGTGGTGACCCAGTGCGTGGTCGAGCCGCCCTCGCGGCCCACGACGACGACGGTCATGTTCACGGCCACGAGGATCTCCCGTGTACGCGGGTCGGCCCGCCCCGGCGGCTCGCGCAGCGTCCACCGCGCGCCGCGGTCACCGGACACCGCGAAACGCTCGCGGCACCGACCCGCCTCGCAGGTCTGCACCAGCTGGTAAAGATGCCCGACGTCGCCAACCGACACGGCGGTCAACGCGTGCCGGCGGGTCAAGGTCTCCTCGGGCGCGCTCGCCGTGCCACCCGCGAGGCCGGCGGCGACGCCACCGCCGGCCAGCGCCACCGCGCAGGTCGCGAGGCCGGCCAGCCACCAGCGCCGGCGGCGGGACCGCCGCACCACCTCGTCGAACCGCGGTCGGAATGCCAGCCGGGCCTCTTCCGCGAGCCCGGCGAAGTCGAGGTCAGGCACGGCTCTCCTCCTTGTCGTCGAGGCGCGCGGCCAGCGCCCGCCGGCCGCGCAGCAGTCGGGACTTGACCGCGTCGACGGTGCACTGCTGGGCCTGCGCCACCTCGGCGACCGTGAGGTCCGCGACGTAACGCAGCACCAGGCACTCCCGGACCGGCCGGGGCAGCTGCTGCAGGGCGTCGGCCAGGGCCACGCGGTCCGGCGAGATCGGCGGTACGCTCTGCGGCCGCAACCGTCCGGAGTGGACGATGCGGTCGAGCAGCAGCCGCCGCCGGAAGCGGGTGCGGGCCACGTTCATCGCGACCGTGCGCAGCCACGCCTCCGGACTCTCGACCCCGCGCAGCCGGCCCGGCCGGCTCAGCGCCCGCGCGAACGCCTCGTGCACCGCGTCCTCGGCCTCGGCGTAGTCGCCCGTGAGCGCGTAGAGCACGGCCACGAGGCGGCCCGCCGACGCGAGGTAGATCGCACGCAGGTTGGCTTCGCCGTCCACCCGCCACCTCCATCAGCCGTCGTCACCCGTTAGACCATCGACGGCGCCCGGAGGTGGCGCGCGAATCTACAGTGCGCGCGGAGGGCGGATGCGGTGGTCGCTCGCGTAGCGCTCGGCCAGCTCCCGCTCCGCCACCTCGTCGCCGCGGAACGTCGCCACCAGCAGGGCGGCCAGCTCGTCGACCACGTCGAGGTCGTCGACCAGGTCGGGACCCATCGGGCCCCAGGTCGCGTCGAGCGGCACCGCGTCGCCGTTGGCGTGGGCCAGGTCGCGGAACACGGCGTCGCGCAGCGCCGCGCCGCCGCCGAAGCGGGTCGCGTCCAGCGTGCCGTCCCGCCACGCCAGCCAGACCTCGCCGGCGAGGAGGAAACCCTCGGCCTCGGCGGGCGCCACCGCCGGCGCGTACCCCCGGGTGAACCCGACCCTCATGCCGCGTACCTCGCCGCCACCTCGTCGCGGGTCGGCATGGCGACCGCGCCGCCGGGGCGCTCACAGACCAACCCGGCGACCATCAGCGCGTACGACACGTGCCGGGACCAACCCTCCACGGTGGTCGGCGCGCCGTCGGCCAGCAGGCCCGCGATCAGCGCCGCCATCACCGAGTCGCCCGCCCCGGTCGCGTCGATCGCCTCGACCATCGGGGCCGGCAGCTCGACCCGCTCGTCCCCGAACGCGACCAGCGCACCGGCCGGGCCGCGGGTGACCACGACCGCGCGGGCGCCGGACGAGAGCAGGTCGCCCGCCACCGACGAGAGCGAGAGCCCGGGATAGAGCACGGCGGCGTCGGCGTGGCTGAGCTTGACCAGGTCGGCGGTCGCGCAGAACTCCTCGACCACGGACCGGAGCCCGTCGACGTCCGCGGGCGTCGGCAGCAGCGACGGGCGCACGTTGGGGTCGAAGACCCGCAGCCCGCCGGCGCCGGCCCAGGCCGACCGGGCGGCGGCCAGGAACTCCTGGTGCAGCAGCACGATCGAGCCGCAGTAGACCACCGCGGAGCCGGCTACCAGGTCGCGCGGCACCTCGGTGAGCAGCGAGTAGGAGAACGGCGAGCCGTAGAAGTGGAACTCCGGGTCGGCGCCGGTGAAGGTGGCCACCGCCAGCGTGGTCGGCACCGGGACGCGTACCACCGCCCGGTCGTCGACCCCCACGTCGGTCAGGTAGTCGACGATCCGGGTGCCCAGCGCGTCGTCGCCCACCGACCCCGCGAACGACACCGCGCCGCCGAGCCGGGCGACCCCGACGGAGACGTTGAACGGCCCGCCGCCGATGGCCTGCCGGAACACCCGCTCGCCGGCGCACTCGCCGTCGAGCAGGTCTATCAACGCCTCACCCAACACCACCGCATAGCCCATGGGTGCATCTTGTCAGCGCGAGACTTGCCCCCGCGCACCCCGTCGTGGTCCGATATCCATGCCGGGCTATACACGCGGATGGCGCCGCCCACCACGACGGGACACAGGTGGGTCACGCGCGCGCCGCGGCTTGCCCGTGTGCCCGCGCTCCCCGAACTCCGGCGCGTCATCGCGCCGACTCCCCGAGGAGCCAACCCGTGAGACTCATCCGCAGGGCGGCGGTGCTCGGCGCCGCCGCCATGCTCGCCGCCGGAATCGTGTCGGTGGTCAGCCAGTTGCCCGCGCAGGGCCACGGCACACCGATGGCGCCGGGCAGCCGTACCTTCCTGTGCTGGAAGGACGGGCTGTCGCCGCAGGGCGACATCAAGCCCAACAACCCCGCCTGCACCGCCGCGGTCCAGCAGGGCGGCACGAACCCGCTCTACAACTGGTTCAGCGTGCTGCGCTCGGACGCCGCGGGCCGCACCGTCGGCTTCATCAACGACGGCGAGCTGTGCAGCGGCGGCAACCCCACCTTCGCCGCCTACAACCAGGCCCGCAACGACTGGCCGTTGACCCACCTGACGTCCGGGGCCCGGTTCGACTTCAAGTACAGCAACTGGGCACACCACCCGGGCACGTTCTACTTCTACGTGACCCGGGACAGCTGGAGCCCGACCCGGCCGTTGGCCTGGAACGATCTGGAGTCGTCGCCGTTCCTCACGGTGACCAACCCGCCGCAGAGCGGCGGGGTGGGCACCAACGAGGGGCACTACTACTTCAGCGGCAACCTGCCGTCCGGCAAGAGCGGTCGGCACATCATCTACTCGCGCTGGGTGCGCTCGGACAGCTCGGAGAACTTCTTCGCCTGCTCCGACGTCACCTTTGACGGCGGCAACGGCCAGGTGACCGGGGTCGGCCCGAACGGCGGTGGCCCGACGACCGGACCCACCACGGGCCCGACCACCGGCCCCACCACCGGACCGACGACCGGACCCACCACCGGACCGACCGACCCGGCACCGGGTGGCAGCTGCATGGCCGTCTACCGGGTCGTCAACTCGTGGACCGGCGGCTTCCAGGGCGAAGTCACGATCATGAACCACAGCACCCGGGCGTACGGGGGCTGGACCGCCTCCTGGGCCTGGCCGTCGGGCCAGACGCTGTCGCAGGTCTGGAACGCCACGTCGACGGTCTCGGGGACGAACGTGACCGTGCGAAATGTCAGCTACAACGGCACGGTGGCGCCGGAGGGCACGACGACCTTCGGCTTCCTCGCCAGCTCCACGGGCACCAACACGCTGCCGACGGTGAGCTGCGTCGGCTCGTGAATCCGACGGGCGGCCCCGGCAGCGATGCCGGGGTCGCCCACTCACGAACCGTCGAGCACCGCGTAGGCCCGCTTGATCGCGACGTGCGCGGCCGCGCCGAACGGAGCCCGCCTGGCCAGGTCGTCGACCCGGGCGCGCTCGGCGTGGCCGTTGCGGATCAGCCACTCGAGCTCGGTCAGCTCCTCGTGCTGGCCGGTCACGAAACCCTGCCCGACCGGCGCACCGTGGCCCGGGACCACCACCGTCTCGGGCGAGGTGAGCCGCAGCAGCGCGGCCACCGTGCCCGGCCATTCCAGCGGGTACGCGTCCGCGAAGTCCGGCGGCCCGGACTCCTCGACCAGGTCGCCGGCGATCACGACGTCGGCGTCCGGCACGTGCACCACGAGATCGCCGGCCGTGTGGCCGCGGCCGAAGTGGGCCAGCGCGACCACCCGCCCGCCGAGGTCGAGCGCGGCGTCGACGCGGACGATCTCGTTGGGCGGCAGCAACTCGGCCCGGGCCACGTCGGCCGCCAGCTCGGGGTGGCTCTCGCGGATCGACTCCCAGGCCGCGCGCCGGGCGGTCTCCTCGTGGCCGAGCAGCCGCGCCGCCTCCTCGTGTGCCCAGATCCGCGTCTCCAGCTCCGGGGGCGCGTCGGGGTCGGCGAACCTCGGGAACGGCTCGTTCGGCGGCGGCCCCTGCCGGGCCAGGGTCGCGTTGCCGAACGCGTGGTCGAAGTGGTGGTGCGTGTTGACGATCGCCCAGGGCGCACCGGTCACCCGGCGCGCCGCCGCGGCCAGCTCGGCCGCCTGTGCCGGCGTCGACAACGTGTCGACCAGCACGGCCGCCTCGTCACCGACGACCAGCGTCACGTTGACGTCGAGGACCGGGTAGCGCAGCACGAAGACCCGGTCGGCGATCTCGATGAACGCCGGTGCGGTAGAGGTCATGACCCGCCGACGGCCCGCTCGACGAACTTGTGCCGGTCGAGCAGCATCCGCTCGACCCGGCCCTCGGCCACCACGGCGGCATCGCCACCCGGGCCGTCGGAGACGGTGACCTCGAAGAGGAGCTTGCGACCGTCTACTTTGGCCAGCTTGGCCACCGCGAAGACCGTGCGGCCGATGGCCGTGGGTAGCTTGTGGTCGAGCTCGACCCGGGTGCCGACCGTGGTCATGCCGGCGGGCATGCGGGTCGCCGTCGCGGCGACGGTCGCGGCCTCGACCAACGCCAGCACCCGCGGCGTGCCTAGGACCGGCACATCGCCGGACCCGACCGCCTGCGCGGTGTCGGAGTCGGTGACGGTCAGCTCCACCCGCGCACTCAGGCCCGGCGCGAAGGGCGCGTCCGCTTGCTGCTCCATGCCCCACAGCGTAGGCGCTCGACCACGCTCAGGCTACGAGCCCCGCCCGGCTGTGGACAACGGTGGATGTCCCACTTGTCCGCCCGGGTTCTGCGCCGACCGGAGCTGGGAGCACTGCTCACGCGCTGGGCTGCAGGGGCGCGGCGTCCGGGCCGCTCGCCGGTGCGGGCACGACCAGCCGGCCCCGGTCGGGGAGCGCCTGCCGGGCCTCCCGGCCCAGCCTGGCCAGGTCGTCGGCGAGCCGCCAGGCCTCGGCCAGGTCCCGGTCCCGCAGCGTCGCCGAGCGCCCGCGGGCCGTGTCCGCGTGGACGCTGGCCACACCGAGCAGTCGTTGCAAGGGGCCCTGGACCACGCGGACGCTCTGGATCCGGGCATACGGGACCAACAACACTGTCCGGGTCACCAGCCCCTCGCGGGTCGCCACGACGCGGTCGGTGAGCGCCACGCCGAGCTTCGGGCGGGCCAGCGGATGGAACCACCGGGTACGCGGCGGCGGCGGCGAGAACGCCAGCGCGCCCAGGACCACGCCGGGCAGCACGGTGCCGGCCACCCGCTCCGCCTCGTCGGGCGTACCCACCGGCAGCAGTCGATCCGTCTCGTTGTTGCCGTTGTCCTGGCCGGCCATGCCGGCGACGTCGAGGGTCAGCCGCAGCCAGCCGTGCCCGCGCCAGAGCAGCGGCCAGGTCGCGGTCACCCCCTGCACCCGGTCGACCGGCACGGTCTGTGACCGGGTCTCCACGAGCCCGAACCGCAGGCGCATGGCCCGGTCGGCGTGGGAGAGCCGGAAGTTCCAGTCGCTGAGGACCCGCCGCACGGGCTGGAGCAGCACGCCGGCGATCGCGGTCAGCGTGCTCGCCACGCCGATGAACGACCACGAGGGGTCGAACGCGAACTGGAGCACGACGAACGCCACACCGATCGGCAGCGCCAGGGCCTGCGGCGTGAGCAGCTGGCTGATCACCAGGTCCCGGTTGCGCACGGCGAGGAGCAACGGTCCGTCACCGGGTACGCGCGGCGGCGCGGCCGCTGCCACCCCCGCCTCCTGGGGCACGGCGGGGACCCGGCCCGCGATGGCCAGCAGCCGGTCGCGCAGGGCGGCCGCGTCGGCCACCGACAGGTAGGCCAGCGGCGCCTCGGTCTTGCCGCCACCGACCACCTCGAGCCGCAGCTCCGCGAGCCCGGTGAGCTGCGCCAGCAGCGGGCGGACGACCTCGACGGACTGCAGCCGCTCCAGCGGGATCGCGCGGGTGCGGCGCCAGAGCAGGCCCTCGTACACCCGCAGCTCGTGCCCGACCACGTGGTAGCCGGTGTTGTACCAGCTCACCACCGACATGATCACGGCGCCGACGACGACCACGAGGACCATCAGCGCGAAGAAGCCGAGCCCGACCTCGCGCAGCGTCTGCCAGGACAGCGCGACCACGATCACGACGAGGGCCTTGGCCCCGTGCAGCAGCGGGCTCAGCGGATGGAGCCGGCGGCGGGGCTCCTCTCCCATGACCACCACGGCCCTACAGCCCCTCGGCGCGGTCTTCGCCGAGCGCGGTCAGCCGATCACGCAACCGGGACGCCTCGGCGGGACGCAGGCCCGGCACCCGGGCGTCGCTGGCCGCGGCGGCGGTGTGCAGCTGCACGGTGGCCAGGTTGAACGCGCGCTCCAGCGGGCCCGCGCTGACGTCGACGAACTGCATCCGGGCGTACGGCACGATCGACAGCCGGCGGACCAGCAGCCCGTGGCGGACCAGCAGGTCGTGGTCGCGCTCGGCGTACCCCCAGGCGCGGACCGCCCGGAAGATCGTCCAGACGCGCCAGAGCATCAGCGCCAGCACGACGCCGAAGGCGAGCCCGAGCGGCCAGACGCCGAACACGGCCCAGAGGATGAGCAACGGCAGCAGCAGGGCGACCGCGGCCATGCCCCACCGGATCAGCTCGACCCAGATCAGGTCACGCGAGACGGGCTGCCAGTCGACGGTGTCGGGCCAAGGCTCCAGGGGGCTGTTCGGCCCGGCAGCGGCGATATCCACCCCTATGAGGGTAGGGGATCACCGGAAGGGCGCCACCTCGCGCAGGAAGCCGCGCCGGTCGAGGAAGTCCGCCAGGCTCTCCCGGTGGTCCGCGCAGGCCAACCAGACCTTGCGCCGCTCGGGCGGATGGATCTTCGGGTTGTTCCACCGGATCTCGTAGACGGCCTCGCGCCGGCAACCCTTGGCGGAGCAGACAGGCTCCAGCTCGGCATCCATCGGATCGAGTCTACGAAGAGATGAGCGCCGGGCGACCACGGGGGAAGCCGCCCGGCGTGGAGGAATCGTACACGTGACGTTCCCCTCTTTGTCTACCCGTGTCTTCCGGAGCGTCGCCACCAGCCGAATCCGGTTCTGCCCACACGCCGCGGTGGCGGGCGTGCGAGGCTGTCATCGCGTTCCCAGGTTCCACCGCCAGACTGAGCCGACACGTACACGCGACTGTGGAGGACCCGTGGCCCAGCCGACCGCACCCGACTCCCCGCAACCCGACGCCGCCGACAACGGCAACGGCGCCGGTCCGGTCATGCCGACCGGTGGGCAGCCCGGCGACCCGCCCGCGGTCACGACCCCCGCCCAGGACGCCACCCTCCTCGAGCGCGCGCTCTTCGAGGTCAAGCGGGTCATCGTCGGCCAGGACCGGATGGTCGAGCGGATGTTCGTCGCGCTGCTGGCCCGCGGCCACTGCCTGCTCGAGGGCGTGCCGGGCGTGGCCAAGACGCTCGCCGTCGAGACACTCGCGACGGTCGTCGGCGGCACGTTCGCCCGGGTGCAGTTCACCCCGGACCTGGTGCCCGCCGACCTGGTCGGCACGCGGATCTACCGCCAGTCGAGCGAGAAGTTCGACGTCGAGCTCGGCCCCGTGTTCGTCAACTTCCTGCTCGCCGACGAGATCAACCGGGCGCCGGCCAAGGTCCAGTCGGCGCTGCTCGAGGTGATGTCCGAGCAGCAGGTGTCGATCGGCGGCGAGACGCACCGGGTGCCCAACCCGTTCCTGGTCATGGCCACCCAGAACCCGATCGAGCAGGAGGGCGTCTACCCGCTGCCCGAGGCACAGCGCGACCGGTTCCTGATGAAGATCCTGGTCGGCTACCCGACCGACGCCGAGGAGCGCGAGATCGTCTACCGGATGGGCGTCAAGCCGCCGGAGCCGGCCGTCGTGTTCAGCCCGGCCGACCTGGTCATGCTCCAGGCCAAGGCCGACGGCGTGTTCGTGCACAACGCGCTGGTCGACTACACGGTCCGGCTGGTGCTGGCCACCCGCAACCCGGCCGAGTCGGGGGTGGCCGACGTCGCGCAGCTCATCCAGTACGGCGCCAGCCCGCGCGCCTCGCTCGGCATCGTCCGCGCCGCCCGGGCGCTCGCCCTGCTCCGCGGTCGGGACTACGTGCTGCCGCAGGACGTGCAGGACATCGCGCCGGACATCCTGCGCCACCGGCTGGTGCTCAGCTACGACGCGCTCGCCGACGACGTGCCGGCCGACCACATCGTGGCGCGGCTGATGAGCGCCGTGCCGCTGCCGTCGGTGGCGCCCCGGCAGAACGCCGCGCCGGCACCCGCGCCGGGCCAGCAACCCCCGCAGCAGACCGCCGGCGCCTGGCCGGGCCGCCTGCCGTGACCACGCCCGCCGACCCGCCGCGCACCGGATCCAGCGCCGACCGGATCTCGGACACGGGCGGGCTGCACGCCGCGCTCGGCGGTGGGGTGGCGACCGCGCGGGCCGAGCAGGTGCTCTCCCGGCTCCAGCTGTTGATCACCCGCAAGCTCGACGGGCTGCTCCAGGGCGACTACATCGGCCTGCTGCCGGGCCCGGGCACCGAGCCCGGCGAGTCCCGGGAGTACCGGCCCGGTGACGACGTGCGCCGGATGGACTGGCCGGTCACGGCCCGCACCACGGTGCCGCACACCCGCCAGACGGTGGCCGACCGCGAGCTGGAGACCTGGCTGGCGGTCGACCTGTCGGCGAGCCTGTCGTTCGGCACCGCGCAGATGCTCAAGAGCGACCTGGCGGTGGCGGCGGCCGCGGCGGTCGCCCACCTCACGGTGCGGGGCGGCAACCGGATCGGCGCCGTCGTCGGCACCGGCGGTGGTCACACCGTGCGGCTGCCCGCCCGGCCCGGGCGCAAGGAGGCGCAGGGTTTGTTGCGCGCGGTCGCGCGTACACCCATCAAACCGGGCAGAACCGACCTGGGTGCCCTCGTCGACATGCTCAACCGCCCACCGCGCCGCCGGGGCCAGGCCGTGGTGATCTCCGATTTCCTTGCTTCGCCGGACGACTGGGCGCGGCCCCTGCGCAAGCTGGCCGTCCGGCACGACGTGCTCGCGATCGAGGTCGTCGATCCCCGCGAGCTGGAACTGCCCGACGTCGGCGTGCTCGTCCTCGCCGACCCGGAGACGGGCGCGCTGCACGAGGTCTACACCGGTGACGCGAAACTGCGCGCGCGGTACGCCGCGGGGGCCGCCGCACAGCGCTCCGCGATCGCCTACGCGCTGCGCGCCGCCGGGGCACAGCACCTGCGGCTGCGCACCGACTCCGACTGGCTCCTCGACATCGTCAGGTTCGTCGCCGCACAGCGACACGCACGCACCCGGGGTACGACACGATGATCCGTTTCCTGCAACCGTGGTGGCTGCTGGCCCTGGTGCCGGTGCTGCTGGTCGCCGCGGCCTACGTCTGGCGGCAGCTGCGCCGGCGCGACTACGCGATCCGGTTCACCAACGTCGAGCTGCTCAAGTCGCTGGCCCCGCGCGGGATGGGCTGGCGCAAGCACGTCTCGGCGGGCGCGCTGCTGCTGAGCCTGCTCGGCCTGGCACTCGCGATGGCCCGGCCGTCGATCGACCGTGAGCTGCCGCTGGAACGGGCCACGATCATGCTGGCCATCGACGTGTCCCTGTCGATGGAGGCGAGCGACGTGGCGCCGACCCGGTTGGAGGCGGCGCAGGTGGCGGCGAAGCAGTTCGTGCAGGAGCTGCCGCCCACGTACAACCTGGGTCTGGTCTCGTTCGCGAAGTCGGCCAACGTGCTCGTGCCGCCGACGAAGGACCGGTCGGCGGTCACGTCGGCCATCGACGGCCTGACGCTGGCCGAGGCGACGGCGACGGGCGAGGCGGTCTTCACGTCCCTGGACGCGATCCGCTCGGTCCCGGCGGACGGCGCCGACGGCCTGCCGCCGGCCCGGATCGTGCTGCTGTCGGACGGCTTCCGCACGGCCGGTCGACCGATGGAAGAGGCGGCCTCGGCGGCGCAGGCGGCCAACGTGCCGGTGTCGACGATCGCGTTCGGCACGGACAACGGCACGGTCGACATCGGCGGGCAACTGCAACGGGTGCCGGTGGACCGGTTGTCGCTGGCGCAGCTGGCGGAGACTACTAGTGGCTTCTTCTACGAGGCGGCGTCCGCGTCGGAACTGAAGCGTGTGTACGAGGACATGGGCAGCTCGATCGGCCACCGCGTCGAGCCGCGCGAGGTGACGCACTGGTATGCGGGGTTCGCGTTGCTGTTCGGTCTGGTGGCTCCAAAGTCAAGCCCGTGTCCGGACCGCGCCGGCGGCTCCGACGTCGCGGGTGAGAGGAAGGTGTGTGGGATGGCGAAAGTGATCGTGG
>NZ_JBFAIU010000095.1:0-23163 GCF_040654855.1 Asanoa sp. NPDC050611 | reverse complement strand
ATCACCAAGGCGATGGAGCTCGTCGCGACGAGCCGCATCGCCAAGGCGCAGGCGCGGGTCGATGCCTCGCTGCCCTACGCCCAGGCGATCACCGGTGTGCTGACGGCGCTGGCGTCCAACGCCAGCGTCGACCACCCGCTGCTCACTCCGCGCCCGCGGGTGCGCCGGGCCGGGGTGCTGCTCATCACGAGCGACCGGGGCCTGGCCGGCGGCTACAGCACCAACGCGATCCGCACCGCCGAGTCGCTCGTCGCGCGGTTGCGCGAAGACGGCAAGGAGCCGGTGCTGTACGTCATCGGTCGCAAGGGCGTCGGCTACTACCGCTTCCGGCAGCGGCCGATCGAGGCGAGCTGGACCGGCTTCTCGGAGCAGCCGACGTTCGAGGACGCCCGCACCGTGGGTGACACGCTGATCGAGGCGTTCACCCGCGGCGCGGACGACACCGACGACGGCCCGGGCGCCGACAACGTCACCGGGGTCGACGAACTGCACATCGTCTACACGCAGTTCAAGTCGCTGCTGACCCAGACGCCGGTCACCCGCATCATCGGCCCGATGCAGGTCGAGGAGCGGCCGAAGTCGGAAGGCCTGCTGCCGGCGTACGAGTTCGAGCCCGAGGCCGAGGCGCTGCTCGACGCGCTGCTCCCGCGCTACGTCAACACCCGTATCTACGCGGCCCTGCTGGACTCCGCGGCCAGCGAGTCGGCGGCGCGCCGGCGGGCGATGAAGAGCGCGACCGACAACGCGGAGGACATCATCCAGACCTATACGCGCCAGATGAACGCGGCGCGCCAGGCCGGGATCACCCAGGAGATCAGTGAGATTGTCGGCGGCGCGAACGCGCTGGCCGCGGCGGGAAGTGAAGCGTGATGACTGCGACTGTTGAAGCTGAGACCACCACGGCCGCCGGCCGTGTCGTCCGGGTCATCGGCCCGGTCGTCGACGCGGAGTTCCCGCGTGACGCCATGCCGGAGATCTACAACGCCCTGCACGTGAAGGTCTCGCTGGCCGAGGGCGACAAGACGCTGACCCTCGAGGTCGCGCAGCACCTCGGCGACAACATGGTGCGGGCGATCTCCATGCAGCCCACCGACGGTCTGGTCCGGGGCGCCGAGGTGGAGAACACCGGCTCGGGCATCACCGTGCCGGTCGGCGACATCACCAAGGGCCACGTCTTCAACGCCATCGGCGAGGTGCTCAACCTCAAGGAGGGCGAGAAGTTCGAGGTCAAGGACCGGTGGCCGATCCACCGCGAGCCTCCGAAGTTCGCGGACCTCGAGCCGAAGACCGAGATGCTGGAGACCGGCATCAAGGTCATCGACCTGCTGACGCCCTATGTGAAGGGCGGCAAGATCGGCCTGTTCGGCGGCGCGGGCGTGGGCAAGACGGTGCTCATCCAGGAGATGATCACCCGTGTGGCCCGCAACTTCGGCGGCACCTCGGTGTTCGCCGGCGTCGGCGAGCGCACCCGTGAGGGCAACGACCTCATCACGGAGATGGCCGAGTCCGGCGTGCTCCCGCAGACGGCGCTGGTGTTCGGCCAGATGGACGAGCCCCCGGGCACCCGGCTCCGCGTCGCCCTCTCCGCGCTGACGATGGCGGAGTACTTCCGCGACGTGCAGAAGCAGGAGGTGCTGCTCTTCATCGACAACATCTTCCGCTTCACCCAGGCCGGTTCCGAGGTGTCGACCCTGCTCGGCCGTATGCCGTCCGCGGTGGGTTACCAGCCCACCCTGGCCGACGAGATGGGCCAGCTGCAGGAGCGGATCACCTCCGTCCGTGGCCAGGCGATCACCTCGATGCAGGCGATCTACGTGCCCGCCGACGACTACACCGACCCGGCGCCGGCCACCACGTTCGCCCACCTCGACGCGACCACCAACCTGGAGCGGTCGATCTCCGACAAGGGCATCTACCCGGCGGTGGACCCGCTGGCCTCGTCGTCGACGCTGCTCGCCCCGCAGTTCGTGGGCCAGGAGCACTACAACGTCGCCTCCGAGGTCAAGCGGATCCTGCAGCGCTACAAGGACCTGCAGGACATCATCGCCATCCTCGGCATGGAGGAGCTCTCCGAGGACGACAAGGTGACGGTGCAGCGGGCCCGCCGGATCGAGCGGTTCCTGTCGCAGAACACCTACGCCGCGGAGCAGTTCACCGGCGTGCCGGGTTCGACGGTGCCGATCAAGGAGACGATCGAGGCCTTCAAGAAGATCTCCGAGGGTGAGTACGACCACTTCCCCGAGCAGGCCTTCTTCATGTGCGGTGGGCTCGAGGACCTCGAGCGCAAGGCCGCCGAGCTGATGAAGGACTGAGCGTCCTAACTCACAGCGATCCAGGCACCCACCGTGGGTGCCTGGATCGTTGCGTTTTGTCGCTGGTTTTTTAGCGGGCAGTAAAGCTTTTGGCCCGATTTCGCACGGCGACGGACCCGGGCGTCCGTATTCAGCCGCGAGATATAAGCTCTCGGGCGCAACGGCGGGGCCGGCCGCACACGTCTCCTTAACGGAATGCGGCACAGGGCATCGACGACAAGGAGTTTCGATGGCGAGAAGGTCGGGCAGCGGTTCATCGGGCCGCTCGACCGGGCGCGGTGCGACCGGCAGGGCCACACCGGGCTCCGTCCCACCGGACTTCGGCGGTCCCGGCGCGCCCGGGACATACGGCTCGGGTTCGGGCTCCGGCTCCGGGTCCGGCAAGAAGAAGCGGTCCGGGATCCCGCGCTGGGCGCGCTACTGCACGATCCTCGGCGCGATCCTGATGGTCGCCAGCGGTGGGCTGCTGGTGACCTCGGAGGCGCTGCTGGCCCGCTACGAGGGCGCGGTCACCACCGAGGACCTCTTCGGTGACGGCGCCAAGGTCGAGGCGAAGAGCGACATCAAGGGCCCACTGAACATCCTGCTGGTCGGCATCGACCCGCGGAACACGACGACGCTGCCGCTCGCCGACTCCGTCATGATCATGCACATCCCGGCGTCGCTCGACCGCGGCTACCTGTTCTCCCTCCCGCGCGACACGCTGGTCGACATCCCGGCCTTCCCGAAGTCCGGCTACAACGGCGGCCGCGAGAAGCTCAACGCGGCGATGTCCCACGGAGCGCGGATCCCGGGCGGCGGAACACCCGACCGGGCGAAGGGATTCGAGCTGCTGTCGAAGACGATCTCGAACTACACCGGGATCAAGCGGTTCGACGCGGGCGCCATCGTCAACTTCGCCGGCTTCAAGAAGATCGTCGACGCCATGGGCGGGGTCACGATGTACGTCGACGAGGCCGAGGTGCTCTCGGAGCACCTGCAGCCCAACGGCTACGCGCGCCCGATGCGCAGCTGCGGCGGCTGTGCCCACCCCTACTACGGCCCGCAGGCGCGCTACACCAAGGGCACACACAAGTTCAAGGGTTGGCAGGCGCTCGACTACGTGCGGCAGCGCTACACGGTCGAGGGTGGCGACTACGGCCGCCAGCGGCACCAGCAGCAGTTCGTCAAGGCGATGGCCCAGCAGGTGCTGAGCAAGAACGTGATGACCGACCTGCCGAAGCTCGACAAGGTGCTCCGGGCCGCCGGCGAGGCGCTCGTGTTCAACGGCCGCGGGCACAGCGTGGCCGAGTTCGGCTTCGCGCTGAAGGGCATGCGGCAGGACTCGATCACCATGATCAAGCTGCCCGGCGGCGGGATCTCTGAGAACGGGAAATACCTCGGCGAGGGCCTGAAGCCGATCGCCAACGAGTTCTTCGCGACCATCAACAACGAGACGACCGACGCCTTCGTCGCGGCCCATCCGGAGCTGATCAACCGCGACAAGTGACCCACCTCTCTTCCGGGGGTGCCGCCTTTCACAGGTGGCACCCCTGGTCTGTCACAGGCGCGGACGCCGATTAGACTTCACTCCAATTCCACCGCGACACCGGGCGATCCCCTCGCCCCGGTCCGGCGTCGAAGAGGAGCCACAGTGGCAAATCAGCTCCATGTCGAGCTCGTGTCCGTCGAACAGAAGGTGTGGACAGGCGAAGCCGAGATGCTCGTCGCCCGCACCACCGAGGGCGAGCTGGGTGTGCTGCCGGGCCACGCGCCGCTCCTGGGCCAGCTGGCTGAGCCGAGCCAGATCCGCATCAAGATCGAAGGCGGCCAGACCCTCGCCTACGACGTAGCGGGCGGGTTCCTCTCCGTCACGGAGACCGGCGTAACGGTCCTGGCCGAGAGCGCCACGCCAGCCGAAGCCTCGGCTCGCTGACGGAGCCGGGCCGATGCTGATCATCGAGTGGATCGCCATCGGCCTCGGGCTGCTGCTCGCCGCGATCGTCCTGTTGTTCGCCCGCCGGGCGTATTACGCCCGTGCCGGCGGCACGATCCGATGTGACCTGCGCGTCTCGACCATGCTCCACGGCCGGGGCTGGTCGCCCGGCTTCGCCCGGTTCGTCGGCGACGAGATGCGCTGGTACCGGATCTTCAGCTTCGCCGTCCGACCCAAGCGCGTGCTCTCCCGGCGCGGCCTCACGGTGGCGAGCCGCCGCCTCCCCGAGGGCCAGGAACGGCTCACCATGCCCGCCGACTGGATCATCCTCCGCTGCGTCGGCTACCAGGCCCCGGTGGAGATCGCGATGGCGCTCTCCACCGTCACCGGCTTCTCGTCCTGGATCGAGGCGGGGCCTCCGGACTACCAGAGCCCCCACCTCTCCGTGACCGACTGGCCGCCCGCGGCCTAGCTCTTCTGCTCGTAGTCGTAGAACCCCTTGCCGGTCTTCCGGCCCAGGTCGCCCGCGACCACCATGCGCTGCAGCAGCTCCGGCGGGAAGAACTTCGCGTCGGCGGTGTCGGTGTAGATGTTGCGGGCCGCGTGCAGCATCACGTCGACGCCCGTCAGGTCGATGGTCGCCAGCGGGCCCATGGCGTGCCCGAAGCCGAGCTTGCAGGCGGTGTCGAGATCCTCGGCGGAGATCACGCCGGACTCGACGAGCTTGACGGCCTCGAGCGCCAGCACCGCGATCAGCCGGGTGGTGACGAACCCGGCCACGTCGCGGTTGACCACCACGACGGTCTTGCCGATCTCCTCGGCGAACGCCTTGGCCTTGTCCAGCGCCTCGTCGCTGGTCTTGTAACCGCGCACGAGCTCACAGAGCTTCATCATGGGTACGGGCGAGAAGAAGTGCGTCCCCACGACGGACTCGGGCCGCTGGGTGGCCGCGGCGATCTGGCTGACCGGAATGGCGCTCGTGTTGGTCGCGAGCACGGCGTCGGCCTTGCAGATCTTGTCGAGCTCGCGGAACACGTCCTGCTTGATGTCCAGCCGCTCGAACACGGCCTCGACCACGATGTCGGCGTCCGCCGCCGCACCGAGATCGGTCGTGGTGGTGATCCGCCCGAGCAGGGGCGCCACGTCGTTGCCGTCGATGGTCCCCTTGGCCACCATGCGCTCGAGCGACTTGTTGATCGCCTTGACCCCACGCCCGACGGCCGCGTCGTCAAGATCGCGCAGCGTCACCTCCCACCCGGCCTGCGCCGCCACCTGGGCGATGCCCGACCCCATCAGTCCGGCCCCGATGACCGCCAGCCGACCCGCCATGCCGCACTCTCCCTTGAGTCGTGGTTCCTGCGGTTGAACTTAGTAGGCCGGGTGAACGATCGGTCAGCCCACCGCTGTGACCGACTCCACCCGAGATCGGCTCACCTCCTGACAAACTGAGCAGATGCCGGTGATCCGGGCACAGGAACGAAGCGGCGGGGGCGAAGCATGGGCGGGGAACCGAAGCACGAGGGCGCGGACTTCGGCCTGCTGGTAACGGTGGCGCTGGCGGCCACGACGCCGGACGCGGAGTCGCTGCGCCGGCGATTGGCGGCGAACGGCATCCGCTCCACGGTGGCGCCGGGCCGGGACGGCCGCACCCGGATCCTGGTCTTCAGGGAGAACGCGGCGCAGGCGCGGCGGTTGGTCGCCCTGGACCCAAGCGCCGAGTGACCTTGCCCCTGCTCTGCCTGACCCGGCGCGTCGCCACGAAACCACCCTCCGGGCGTGTCGCCGCGGTGCTGGTGGTTCGCTCACGTTTCCTTCATGTAGGCACATGCCGAAGCACGTCGATCTGCGTCATGATCCCTCGGGGCTGGACCTTGTTCGGCCGCCAGGTCGCCTACGCATCCCGCGCCCCTCGTCCGAGCCGTCGCGGCACGGCGGACACCATCTCCTGCCCGCGCACCATGTAGGCGATCGCCGACAAACGCTCGCGGTGTCCGTCCAGGTCGACCTGAACCAACGGGCTGGCCTGGTGTGTCCTGGTCCCGTGCAGGCGGCCGGCGATGACCTCGGCCACCGGCCGGCCAAGGCCGACGTGTCGAGCTCGGCGCGCACCACCGCGATCATGGCCGCTGTCGTAGCCCGGCAGCGGCCCTCGCCGCCGTCAGAAGGAGAACTGTGGGTCTTCTGGGGCGGCCGCGCGTTGGACGTCGACGCCCAGGGCGGCCAGGTCGCCGACGAAGTCCGGGTAGCCACGGTCGATGTGGTGGACGTGGGAGATCTCCGTGATGCCGTCGGCGCAGAGGGCGGCGATCACCAGGCCCGCGCCCGCGCGGATGTCCGTGGCTCTTACGGGGGCGCTGGACAGGCGGTCGCGGCCGCGTACCACGGCGTGGTGGCCGTCGGTTTTGATGTCCGCGCCCAGGCGTGCCATCTCGTTGACGAACATGAAGCGGCCATCGAAGATGTTCTCCGTCACCAGCGAGGCGCCCTCGCTGACCGAGGCCAGGCCGATGGCCATGGGGAGCAGGTCCGTCGCGAAACCCGGGAACGGGAGCGTGACGACATCGACGGCTTTGGGGCGGTCGTCCATGCGTACCCGGAAGCCTGTCGGTTGGGGCTCGACCACACCCCCGGCGGAGACGAGCTTGTCCAGCGCGATCTCCAGGAAGCCCGGGTCGACGCCGTTGACCAGCACGTCGCCGCGGGTCATGGCGGCGCCGAAGGCCCACGTGCCGGCGACGATGCGGTCGCCGACGGTGGCGTGGCGTACCGGCGAAAGGCTCTCCACCCCCTCGATCCGCAGCGTGGAGGTGCCGACGCCCTCGATCTTGGCGCCCATCTCGATCAGCATGGCGCAGATGTCGACGATCTCGGGCTCGCGGGCGGCGTTGTCGATCTCCGTGCTGCCCTTGGCCAGGGCGGCGGCCATGACCAGGTTCTCGGTCGCGCCGACGCTGGGGAAGTCGAGCCAGATGGTGGCGCCCTGGAGGCCCTGCGGGGCCGAGGCGATCACGAAGCCGTGCTCGCCGGAGATCTCGGCACCCATCCGGGCCAGGCCGGCGACGTGCATGTCCAGGCCGCGGGAGCCGATCGCGTCGCCGCCGGGGTGGGCGACCCGCACGTAGCCGCGGCGGGCCAGCAGCGGCCCCAGCACCGCGATCGACGCGCGCAGCCGGCGGACCAGGTCGTAGTCGGCCTCGGTGCCCGGCTCGTCCGGCACGTCGATGGTCACCACGACCGACGGCGGCGGCCCCTCCCGCCCCGCGGGCACCACGTCCGGCGTGATCTCCACCTGACACCCGAGCCGGCGCAGCACCTCCGCCATGATCGCGATGTCGGTGATCCGCGGCACGTTGGTGATCACGCTGCGCCCCGGCGCCAGCAGTGCCGCGGCCATCAGTTTGAGCGCGGAGTTCTTGGCGCCGACGACGGCTACCTCGCCGGCCAGCCGTGCGCCGCCCTCGACCCGGATCAGATCCACGTCGGCCATCGTAGGAGTCACGGTCGGTGTGCCGGCCTCGAGGTCGTCCCGCGAGGGCGTCCGTACGCTGTGTGTCATGGCCGTCCACCTCACCCGCATCTACACGAAGGCCGGCGACACCGGCTCGACCCGACTGGTCAACAACGAGCAGGTGGCGAAGACCCACCCGCGGATCACGGCGTACGCGGACGTCGACGAATGCAACGCGGCGCTCGGCGTCGCGCTGGCGCTCGGCGCCCTGTCCGAGGAGGTGCGCGAGGTGCTGGCCCAGATCCAGAACGACCTGTTCGACGTCGGCGCCGACCTGGCGAACCCCGTTGAGCCGGAGCCCGCGTACCCGCCGCTGCGGGTGACCGAGGAATACGTCGAACGGTTGGAGGGCTGGTGCGACGAGTTCAACGGCCGGCTGTCCAAGCTCGACTCCTTCGTCCTCCCGGGCGGCACCGCGGGAGCCGCGCTGCTGCACGTGGCGCGCACGGTCGCCCGCCGCGCGGAACGCGCCGCGTGGTCGCTGATCGCGGAGGATCCCGACCGAACCAGCACGCTCCCGGCAAAGTATCTCAACCGGCTCTCGGACTTGCTGTTCATCCTGTCAAGAACGGCCAATCCCGGCGGGGATGTGCTCTGGGTCCCGGGCAGGGGCGGGAGCGCGAAGAAATAGAAGCATTTTGCTCGGGTCCGTCGGGGGCGCGACCGTCGCTCCCGCCAGACACCGCTCGCTCCGCTTCGCTGCCGGGTCCGCGGCCGGCAAGCGCCACCCAGGGCCGCGAGCGCGGCGTAGCGGATCGAGCGGCCCGGCAAGATCCTGCACGAGATGCGCCAGGGCGAGCCGGCGATGCGCGGGCTAGCGTTATAACGATGGCAACTTGGACGTGACGCCGGGCTTTTCCGTGCGGGTCGCAGGACGGCCGTCGATTTGGGCGCCGCGACCCACATCCGCGCGGTGCGGTGTCTGGTTCGACTGGGCCAACCGGGCGCGGCGATCGGCTCCTGGGTCGGCGTCCAGCTTGATGACCTGTCGGCTGGTTTAGATCATCAACCAGCGTTGCCGCGATCTCCATGGAACCGGCCCCAGGGCCACCCGCGCGGCCCGGCGGTCCGGGTGCCGCGTTCGTGAGCAGTGGCGACCCGCCCGGGGTCCAGAACCGCAACTCGTGCCCGGGCGCCGGCCGGCGCTGCCGACCGGCTGCGGCGGCTGGCTGGGGTGCGTCAGCCGTCGCGCTTGGTTGTCCAGCGGAACGTGGTGATGCAGAGGACCAGGCCGATCAGGCACCAGGCGCCGAGGACGAGGGCTACCTTGCCCAGCTCCCAGGAGCCGCCCGGTTCCTGGGTGGCGAAGGAGTCCGGTAGGAAGACCGAGCGTAGGCCCTGGCACATCCATTTCAGCGGGAAGATCGCGGCGACCTGTTGCATCCAGGTCGGGAGGCTGGTGAATACGAAGAAGACGCCCGAGATGAACTGGAGGATCAGCGCCACCGGGGTGACCACGGCGGGTGCGCTGCGGGCCGTGCGGGCCACCGACGAGAAGGCGATGCCCAACAGCGTGCAGGCGGAGATGCCGAGCACGCCCACCCAGAGGAAGGTCAGCCAGCGGGCGCCCGAGCTGGGTAGCTCCAGGTCGAAGAAGAGCGCCGACACCGCCAGCAGGATCGCCGTCTCGACCAGGCCCACGACGAAGACCATGATCACTTTGCCGGCGAAGTAGACCCACTTCGGCATCGGGGTGCCGCGGAGGCGCTTGAGCACGCCGCGGTCGCGTTCGGCCGGGATCTGGATCGCGAGGCTCTGGAAGCCGACCGACAGCAGGCCGGTCGCGATCATGCCGGTGATGAAGTACTGCGTGAAGTTGACGCCACCGCCGATCTCCCCGTCGAAGATCGACGCGAAGATCACGATCATGATGGCCGGGAAGGCCATCGTGAAGACCACGGCCTCGCGGCTGCGGGTGAACTGCTTGACCTCGAGGCCGCCCTGCCGGAGGCCGAGCGTCAGCGGGCCGGCCGCGGCTGGTGTCTGCGTAACAGCGGTCATCGGTGTCCGATCATCGTCAGGTAGACGTCTTCGAGCGTCGGCCGCGTCACGGTGAGGCCTGGGACCTCACCGCCGAAGCCGGCGGCGATCTCGGCGACCAGCGCCGTCGGCGTCGAGGTCTCCTTGCGCTCGACCGTGCCCTCAGCCGTGCGCCACGACACGGTCGCCGGTGCGTTCTGCCGGTCGCCGAGCTCCTGCGGGGTCGAGACGGCGACCAGTGAGCCGCCCGCGATGACCGCCAGCCGGTCGGCGAGCGCCTCGGCCTCTTCGAGGTAGTGCGTGGTCAGCAGGATCGTCGTGCCGGCCGCGGACAGGTCGCGGATGAGATCCCAGAACTCCCGGCGGGCCTCCGGGTCGAACCCGGTCGTCGGCTCGTCCAGGAAGAGCAGCTCGGGCCGGCCGACGATGCCGAGCGCCACGTCGAGCCGGCGCTTCTGGCCGCCGGAGAGCGTGTGGGTGCGGGCGTTCGCCTTCTCGCCCAGGCCGACCCGCTTGATCACCGTTGCCGGGTCGTCGGGGCTGGGGTAGAAGCGCGCGAAGTGCTGCACGACCTCGCCGACGGTCAGGTCGTCGAACTCGCCGGTGCCCTGCAGGACGATGCCGACCCGGGCCCGCCAGGCCTTGTCGGCGTTTTGCGGGTCGACCCCGAGCACGGTGACCGTGCCGCCGTCGCGGTGGCGGTAGCCCTCGAGGATCTCCACGGTCGTGGTCTTGCCAGCGCCGTTGGGGCCGAGCAGCGCGAACACCTCGCCCCGACGCACCTCCAGGTCGACGCCGGCCACCGCGACGTTGTCGCCATAGGCCTTGCGTAAGCCACTGACCGCGATCGCGGGCTCCTCGTGCGTCATGACAGACATGATGCCTTTCGCGTTCGCGAATGGGCACGCTGGGTCGCCGGGCTGTGGATAAGTTCCGCCTGTGGATAACTCACATCCACCTTTCTCCGCCGCCCACACTCGATGGCATGCGCCAGCAGACCGCTCAAACGCCCGAAAACCGGCTAAAAGGCGCCTTACACTGCACCCGTGGAGGGCCGCCTGCCGGAGCGCGATCGCCCCTGGGTGATGCGCACCTACGCCGGTCACTCGTCGGCGGCCGCGAGCAACGCCTTGTTCCGGCGCAACCTCGACAAGGGCCAGACCGGCCTGTCGGTCGCGTTCGACCTGCCGACCCAGACCGGCTACGACCCCGACCATCCGCTCGCCGCCGGCGAGGTCGGCCGGGTCGGGGTGCCGATCTCGCATCTCGGCGACATGCGTGCGCTCTTCGACGGCATCCCGCTTGCCGAGGCCAACACCTCGATGACCATCAACGCGACGGCGATGTGGTTGCTCGCGCTCTATGTCGTGGTGGCGGAGGAGCACGGTGCGGCCGGTGCGGAGCTGTCCGGCACGACGCAGAACGACATCGTCAAGGAATACCTGTCCCGCGGCACGCACATCTTCCCGCCGGGCCCTTCGCTGCGGCTGACCACCGACACGATCGCCTGGACGGTCGCCAACGTGCCGCGGTGGAACCCGATCAACGTCTGCTCCTACCACCTGCAGGAGGCCGGCGCCACGCCGGTCCAGGAGGTCGGCTTCGCGCTGGCGACGGCGGTGGCGGTGCTCGACGCCGTACGCGAGGCCGGTCAGGTCCCCGCCGAGCGGATGGGCGACGTCGTCGCGCGCATGTCGTTCTTCGTCAACTCCGGTGTGCGGTTCGTCGAGGAGATGGCGAAGATGCGTGCGTTCGGCGCGCTCTGGGACGAGATCACCGCGACCAGATACCAGATCAAGGACCCGAAACAGCGGCGCCTGCGGTACGGGGTGCAGGTCAACTCCCTCGGTCTCACCGAAGCCCAGCCGGAGAACAACATCCAGCGCATCGTGCTGGAGATGCTCGGCGTGACGCTTTCCCGCTCTGCCCGCGCCCGGGCCGTCCAGCTCCCCGCGTGGAACGAGGCGCTCGGCCTGCCGCGCCCGTGGGACCAGCAGTGGTCGCTGCGGATGCAGCAGGTGCTGGCGCTCGAGTCCGACCTGCTCGACTATCCCGACCTGTTCGACGGCTCGCCGGTGGTGGCGGCGCTCGTCGACTCGATCGCGGCTGGTGCCCGCCGCGAGCTGCAGCAGATCCAGCAGCTCGGCGGGGTGGTCGCCGCCGTCGAGTCGGGCTACTGCAAGGCCGAGTTGGTGGCGTCGCTGGCCGAGCGCCGCCGGCGGATCGAGTCGGGCGCCGAGGTGGTGGTCGGGGTAAACCGCTACGTCGACACGGAGCCCTCGCCGCTGACCACCGCCGGCGCCGACCACGTCGAGCAGGTCGACCCGGGGGTGGAGGCGCACGCGGCGGCCGCGGTACGCGCGTGGCGGGAGTCGCGTGACCCCGCCCCGGTGGCGGCGGCGCTCGCCCGGCTCCGCGAGGACGCGGCCGGCACCGCCAACCTGATGGCCGCCACGATCGCCTGCGCGCGGGCCGGCGTGACCACCGGCGAGTGGGCGGGCGCGCTGCGGGAGGTGTTCGGCGAATACCGGGCGCCGACGGGCCTGACCGCGGCGACCGGCGGCGAGGCCGACGGCTCGCTGGTCGCGGTCCGGGAGCGGGTGCTCCGCACGGCAACGGACCTCGGCGGCGGCCGGTTGCGCCTGCTGGTCGGCAAACCCGGCCTCGACGGGCACTCCAACGGCGCCGAGCAGATCGCGGTGCGTGCGCGGGATGCGGGCTTCGAAGTGATCTACCAGGGCATCAGGCTGACACCGGAGGAGATCGTGACCGCGGCGGTGCAGGAAGACGTCGACCTGGTCGGCCTGAGCGTGCTGTCGGGCTCGCACCTGGCCGCGGTGCCCGCGGTCCTCGACGGCCTCCGCTCCGCCGGCCGCGCCGACTTACCGGTCGTCGTGGGCGGGATCATCCCGCCGACGGACGCCGAGAAGCTACGCGCGGCGGGGGTGGCCCGGGTCTTCACACCGAAGGACTTCGCCCTGACCGAGATCGTCGACGAACTGGTCAACGTGATCCGCACAGCCAACGCCCTGCCCTGACCAAGCTTGTCGACGAGTTGGTCAACGGGGGTCTGCGCGGGCGACGTCTGTCCTGGCGCGGGGTTGTTGGGGGAGTCGGTCGGCGGGGGTCCGGGCGGGCGAGGTCTGTCCTGGCGCAGGTGGTGGCGGTTGGTCGGCGGGGTGCGGGCGGGCAACGTCTGTCCTGGGCGCAGGTTGTTGAGGAGTTGGTTGGCAGGGGGTCTGGGGGCGACGTCAGCGCCTGGCGCAGGTGGTGGGGGTTGGTCGGCGGGGTGCGGGCGGGCGACGTCTGTCCTGGGCGCAGGTTGTTGAGGAGTTGGTTGGCAGGGGGTCTGGGGGCGACGTCAGCGCCTGGCGCAGGTGGTCGGGGTTGGTCGGCGGGGTGCGGGCGGGCGACGTCTGTCCTGGACGCAGGTTGTTGAGGAGTTGGTCGGCAGAGGGTCTGGGGGCGACGTCAGCGCCTGGCGCAGATGGTGGGGGTTGGTCGGCGGGGGTGCAGGTGCGCGACGCCCTGCCCTGGCGCAGGTTGTCGACGAGTTGGTCCGCGGGGTCCGCGCGAGGCGTTGCCTGACCGGGCGGTGGTGGCGTCACGAGAACGTGATGATCATGGTGGAGAGCGCGCCCAGTCCGCCCAGGACCGTCAGGACGACGCCGCCCGTGTCGATGCGGGTTGAGCAGCGGTGGCGGAGGAGGTGGGTGGCTACCGGGATGCCGGCGAAGGGGGAGGCGAAGTAGATCAGCCAGGCCAGCGTGCGTAGGAAGCCCGCGGCCGGGAGGTCGAGGGTGGCCAGGGCCGCCAGGGCCGTTGCCAGGACGGTCGTGATCCCCGTGGTGGCGGCGCCGAGGAGGGGGAGGAGTGGGGTGATCAGGACGGGTGGCTTGGCGTTGGGTTGGGTGGTGGCGCGCCGTGTGCTGCCGTGGATGCGGTGTGCGGCCTCGGCCAGCAGTGTGGCGCTCGCGTCGTCGGCCAGGTCCAGTCTGGGTTGAGCCGTGGCCGGCGCCGGGTCCGGGGCCGGTCCTGGGCGTTGGCCCAACCAGGCTCGGGTGCGGTGCAGGTCCGACCACAGAAGCTCCGCGTCGCGATCGACCTCGACCACAGCGGCGGCCGCCGCGGCGGCGCGGCGGTCGGTTTCGTGGGCTTCCGCTTCTGCGTGCCGGAGTTCGGCAGCCGCGGCGGCCATTCCCTCGTGGTAGGCGCGCTCCGCTCCCGCGAGGTCCGTGTCCCTGCGGGTGACGGTGGTCGCCAACTCGGCTACCAGGTCGCCGTAGTCACTCATCGCGCCCTCCCACCGGGCGAGCGCAGGGGGTAACCGCGACGCTGTCCGCCGAGTCCTGTCGCCTCCAGGACACTGTCGGATGCGGAGGCCGCGGCCAGCGCCTCCTCGGCGACTCGGCCCAGCGGCGCGCCCCACGCCGCGAAATCTTTGACGCCGGCGTCATCGTGGGCCGCCGGGGGTGCTGGGCTCGGCCGCGCGCGGTTGGGTTGGCACGGCGGCTGGGCGGGCGGTCAGGCGCTCCGGGGGAATCGAGTACGGGACGATCACCTGAGGTGCGCGGTCCGTGGCACGGTCGAAGAAGAGGGCTCGCTGCGCCCGCGGATACCAGGACAGCGCGCCAGGGTGTGGGGTCAGGGCGGCCAGGTCCGAGCCTTGGACGTCCAGGGCCACCCACCCGCCGATCGCGTCCATTCGGGCGCCCGGGCCGCCCAGGTCGTCGCGGAGGCGCGCCACTGTGCGCCACCAGCCGAGTACGTGGATGCCGTCCTCCGGGCCGCGGGTCAGCAGCGGTTTCAAGTCCACGCCCGGTGGGTGGGCGTCCAGCGCGAACGCCACCACCACGTGCGGCTCACCGGCGGAGGGAGCCAGCGACGCCACGAGGGACGGCAGGGTGTCGCGGTTCCACAGATGCGCGCTCGGCAGCGCGTTGGTCAGGGACGTGGCCGCGGGCAGTACGGACTCGTCCAGGCAGATCACGCTGAAGCGAGCGGAAGGCAGGGACAGCGCCGCGGCGGTCAGGATCGCGGTGGCGTCGAGTGCCCGGGTGCCGAGCACAGCGAGATTGCGGCCCGGCATCCGGTGCAGCGGGAAGACGGCCGGGCGGGCGCCCACGTCGATGGTTTCGCCCAGGACCGCCTCCGGGAGGCCCGACGCCGCCGGGAGGGACGGGACCGCGTCGCCGTCGAACAGGCGTGGGGGAGGGCTGTCCGGCGGGCGCGACTCCCACAGCGACCGCTGCAGCGCGCGCCACGTCGCCCGGTCGCCGGCGTCCGGTACGCGGACCACCTGGTTCGCCGCCGCCACGCCCGAGTCCGCGTTGACCACCGCCGTGAAACGCGGGATCGTCTCCGCCGCCAGGTTCGTATCCGCCAGGATGCGGCGGGCCTTGGGCAGCGCCACCCGCAGCGTGAACTGGGCCACCAGGCCCGATCGGCCCCACAGCGCCTCGATCCCCGACACGTCCTGCGACGCCAGCACCAGGTGGATGCCCTGCGACCGGCCCCGCCGCGCCAGGTCCTCCAGCAGCGTCACCGCCTCCGTCGTCACCCCGTCGCGGCCCGCCAGCAGCGCCTGGAACTCGTCGATCACCACGACGATCCGCGGCCATCGGGACGACGGGTCCTCGGCGCGCAGCTCCGCCAACTTGGTCGCGTCGAAGCGCTTGGCCGCGGCGGCGCGGGTGCGCAGCTCCCCGGCCAGGTGACGCAGCAGCGCCAGGCCGAACTCGCGGTCGTTGTTGATGTTCACCCCGACCAGGCGTACGTGCGGCAGCCAGCTCGGATCCCGCGGACCCGGCGCCAGGCGGGCGAACGACACACCCTCCTTGAAGTCGAGCAGGTACAGCTCCAGCTCCGCCGGCGAGTAGCGGGCGCACAGCGCACCCAGCCAGGCGTACAACAGGTTGGTCTTGCCCGACCCCGACGGGCCGCCGATCAGCGCGTGCGGTGGGTCGTCGCCCAGCGACAGCGACACCAGCTCGGCGCCGTCGAGCGACGTGCCCACCGGCGCCGAGACGCCGGACGTGGCCGCGCACGTCCAGTGCCGCGCCGGCAGCAGGTCCGCGAAGGACACGGCCGGCGGGCCCGACAGTGCCGAGGCCGCCAGCGCACGGCAACGCGCGGCGATCGACGACGGCGGCGGGTCCAGGGTCACCGGCAGGTCGGCGAACGCCGGCGAGCAGGCCACGCCGTCCCGCACCGACACCGTGCACACCGTCGGCGCCGCCGGCAACGGCACACCCCGGGCGACCAGGTGGATCCCGCACGCCGGGCCCAGCCGCACCACCCGGTCCAGCTGGGCCGCCGACAACGACTCGGCGTCGGAGGCCGCGCCCAGCAGCACCACCACCTGCCACGGCGCGGGCCGCGGCTGCAGCGCCGCCACCGACGTGTGGCCCGCCGCCAGGACCAGCGCGTTCAGCCGCTGGATCTCGTCGACCAGCTCGTCCAGCGTCGCCCCGAGCCCACCCGGCCCGATGAACCGCACCAGCCCCGCCGCGCCCAGCGGCGCGAAACCCGACAGCGTCCCGCCCAGGCGCTCCGGGTCGTAGACCGTCAAACGCATCGCACCTGGCGTGGCTGCCGTGAGCACGCGGAGCAGCACCAGCCGGACGACGTCGTCCACATCGGAACCCGAGAGGCTCAGGTGACCGCGGTCAAGCAACGGCAGCAGAGCCGGGACCACCGTGCCGCAGCCGGGCGCCGTCACCGTGCCGATGCGGACCAGGGTGTGGTCCGGCTGGAACGACAGCACCGACGCCGCCGCGCGGCGTGACGACGCCACGAACTCGGCCTCGATCGCGCGCCGGGCCCGCTCGCGCTGCGTACCCAGGCCCCGGACGCAGGCCAGATGCGCGGACCGCACCGCCCGCAGCCGTTCCAGCGCCGCCGCCCGCCGCGACTCCGCGAGGGCCGACGCCGCCCGGGCCTGACCCCGCGCGGCCGCCAGCGTGGCGCGCACGTCCGCCACCAACCGGGCCCGCGCGCCGGCCACCTCAACCGACCAACGACTCGGGCAACGCGCCGGTCAACGCCAGCACCACGGACACGAGCACCACCCCGACCGCGCCGGCGTCCGCCGGGTGGGCGGAGACCGCCGGCCCCGGCAATCGCAGCGCCTGGCGAACCAACGCGTCCGCGGCCGGCAACCCAGGTAACAGGCCCGGCAACCGCGACAACGCGCCCGCGCGTACCCGATCAGGTGCGGCAACCCCCACCAAGCCGGCAGTACGCGCGGCGAGCGCCCACCCCACCGCCGGCGGCGCCACGAGCAACGAGGCACGCAGCGCGAGCCGATCACGGCCGGCCGCCCGCACCGCCGAGACGAGCACCGCGTCGACGGTCAGCCGATCGTCGACGGACGGCCGCGCCGCACCGACCGACCCGGTCAGCACGTCGATCCGCGCCGCCCACGGGCAGGATCCGGACGTCACCATCGGAGCCGCGGACGGGGCGACGCCCACCGCGGCGAGATAACGGTCCAACTCGTCACCAGCCCGCCCGAGCGCACCGCACGCCGCGTCCAGATGGGACGCCGCCGACGCCAGCAGCGGGGCCGCGGACACGGCGGAGCTGGCCTCGAGCGTCGCCGCCAGCAGCGCGGTCGCCTCCCGCAGCCGCCCGGACGCCACGCCGACCTCGGCGACGGGCAGCGCACCGCGCACCGTCACCACCCGGTCCGCCAGCGCGTGCAGCAGGCTCACAGCGCCGCGGCGTACGTCTGCGCCTGCTCCATCGCGCCCAGCGTCGCGGTCATGCAGTCGTCGAGCTCCGTGGCAGCCTGCGCGAGGGCCGACCGCGCGGCCGCGACCGACTCGTGCGCGCTGCCGTCGACCGCCGCCGCGAGGCTGGCCCGCGCCGCGTCGAGCTTGTCGTTGGCGGCCCGGACGGCCTCCTGTCCTTCCTGGACATGTGCCATCGCGACGTCGATGGCGGCCTTGACCTCGGCAACGCTCGCCACGGTTCCCCCTCCGACCCAGGCCGATAACGCTACGTTATCGCCGGAATGCGGAGAGGTGACCGCAACTAGGCCGCGCGTTGCCGGCGTGTCCCTCGACGGCGCAGCGCCCAGAAGAGCAGCAGTACGAACCCGACCAGGAACAGCAGGATCAGCACCGGGAGGACCAGCGCGATCACCGACATCACCACGCTCGCGACGTCCTCGGCCGTGCTCACGACGGGAGCGCCGATTCCGGCGGTGCCCACATTGATCACGGGTCGTGCGGTCGCCTTGATCCCGTGGACGCCCAGCGCCAGCAACACGCCCACCGCCACCGGCACCCACTGGTGCGAGCCGAAGAAGCCGCCCGGGTCGGACACGGTCGCGGTGCTCGTGCCGGCGCCGAACGCGAGCCCGCCCGCCGTCGGTCGCACCACGGTCTGCACCACGTCGTTGGCCGAGTCGAGCACCGGCACCTTGTCGGCGACGACCTCGATCGCGAGCAGGCCGCCGAGGATCAGGATCACCCAGCCGTTGCTGAGCCAGCCCCAGCCGGCGGGCAACGTGACGACGTCGGAGTAGCGGGCGAGCACACCGATCGCGAGCAGCGGGATGTACGCGTTGAGGCCGGCCGAGGTAGCGAGGCCAGCGCCGGTGAGGGCTTCCAGCACGACCTCAGCATGGCACCCCATTACCACTTACGTAGGGTGGTCGGGTGCGCCTCGTGATCGCTCGGTGTTCGGTCGACTATGTCGGCCGGCTCTCCGCCCACCTGCCCCCGGCCACCCGGTTGCTGATGGTCAAGGCCGACGGCTCCGTCTCCGTGCACGCGGACGACCGCGCCTACAAGCCGCTCAACTGGATGAGCCCGCCCTGCCGGATCAAGGAGGAGCCCGGCGTCTGGCGCGTCGTCAACAAAGCCGGCGAGGAGCTGCGGATCACCCTGGAGGAGATCTTCCAGGACACGTCGTACGACCTGGGCGTCGATCCCGGCCTGCAGAAGGACGGCGTCGAGGCGCACCTGCAGGAGCTGCTGGCCGCGAACCCGACCACCTTCGGCGAGGGCTTCACGCTGGTCCGCCGCGAGTACATGACCGCGATCGGCCCCGTGGACCTCCTCTGCAGGAACCAGAACGGTGGCTCGGTCGCCGTGGAGATCAAGCGCCGGGGCGAGATCGACGGCGTCGAGCAGCTCACCCGCTACCTCGAACTGATGAACCGTGACCCGCTGCTCGCCCCCGTGACCGGCATCTTCGCCGCGCAGGAGATCAAGCCGCAGGCCCGCGTGCTCGCCGAGGACCGGGGCATCCGCTGCGTCGTCGTCGACTACGACAAGCTGCGCGGCATCGAGCGCGACGAGCTGACGCTGTTCTGACCGCGGTCGCAGTGCCACGCTGTACGCGTGACCGATGTCGAGATCGGACAGTCCCTGCGCGCGGCGACCGCGGCCGGCCGGGACCTCCGCGACGCGCTGGCCGCGGGCGAGTCCCCGGACGCCGCCGCCGAGCGTCTCGCCCGGGAGATCGAGAGCGTCCTCGCCCCACCGGCCCCGGCCGGCCGTGACCTGACCGACCAAGCCGTAGACGACGACCCCGACGCCTTGCTAGCCGTCGTCGCCGCCCAGCTCAGGCTCGGCGAGCTGGCCCTGGCCGCCGGCACGGCCCTCGGTGAGACAGGGGCCGGCCCGCCCCCGGAAGGCGCCACCGCGACCCTCGACCGCGCCCTGACCGAGGTGGAGGCGAGCGAACCGGCCCCTCGGGACCGCGAGACCGTCGCCTCGCACGACCTCGACGAGGCCGTCGCCACCCTGAAGGCCCGCTTCGGCAGCACCCTCGACGCCATCGCCAAGGGCACCGCGGACGTGGTCGCCGGCCCGTGCAGGACCATCGCCGGCCGGGCGCCCGCACAGTGGAAGGAAGCCTGGGACAAGATCAGCAAGCGCCTCTTCCTCGACAACATCGGCGGCCGCCTGCTCCGGCTCGGGATGCGCGCCGTCGCCGCGGCCCTCGACGCGCTGCTGGATCTGGTCGACGCGACCTGGCTGGAGACCGCCCGGGACCGGCTGGTCGCGCTGGCCGACCGGGCGGGCGCGGTCGGCGCCGGCCCGGCCTTGCTGGGCGGGGTCCTCGGCGCGGAAGGCGCGCGCGAAGAGGCGGACGGCCTGCTCCGGGCCCGGAACCTCGATCTCGGCCGCCTCGACGACGGCACCGCGGCCCTCGCCGCGCTGGCCGACCGCTTCGACAGCGTGATCGGCAAGCTGGCGCTGGCCCAGGCCGCCGTCGCCGGCATCATGGCGGTCCAGGGCCACCTCGGCCTCGCCGTCCCGTGGCTACCGCTGGCCCTGCTCGGCGCCGAGCTGCTGATCGGCGCGGTCGCGCTGGTGTTCGCGATCGACTACGTCGACACCACGGTCGACGTCGGCCGGGTCCGTGGCGCCCGCCTGATCGTCAAGGACGCGGTGACCGCCCGTACAGCAGCTTGACGGCCTTCACGATCCGCGCGACGTGCGCCGGCGTGCGCTCGAACGTCATCGCCTTCAGCGCCGACGGCCCGCGCCGCGTGGTGATCGCCTTGGCCCGGGAGAACTCCCGCAGCCCGTCGTCGCCGTGCGTGCGGCCGAAGCCGGAGTCGCCGACGCCGCCGAACGGCAGCGACGACATCCCGATGAACGTGATCACCGAGTTGACCGACGCCATGCCGGTGCGCAGCCGCCGCGCCGCGGCCACCGCGCGCCGCTTGCCGAACACCGCGCCGCCGAGCCCGTAGGAGCTGGCGTTGGCCAGCCGCACCGCCTCGTCGACGTCGGCCACCTTGCGGATCACCAGCGTCGGCCCGAACGTCTCCTCGGTCACCGCCGCCGAGTCCTCGGGCACGTCGACCAGGATCGTCGGCTTCACGAACGGCGGCTCGACCGCCTCCCGGCCGCCGAGCACGGCCCGGCCGCCCCCTGCCAGCGCGTCGTCGATGTGCCGCCGGATCACGTCGACCTGCTTGGGCATCGTGATCGGCCCGATGTCGAAGCCGTCGCCGTAGCCGACCGTGAGCGCCCCGGCGCGGCGGACCACCTCGGCGACGAAGGCGTCGTAGACGGGCGACACCGCGTACACCCGCTCGATCGCGAGACAGGTCTGCCCGGCGTTGGTCAGCGCGCCCCAGACGCACGCCTCGGCCGCGGCGGCCACGTCGGCGTCCGCGTCGACGATCAGCGCATCCTTGCCGCCGGCCTCGATCAGCACGGGCGTCAGCGTCTCGGCGCAGGCCGCCATCACCTTCTTGCCGGTGGCGGTGGAGCCGGTGAACGCGACCTTGTGGACCCCCGCGCGGCAGAGCGCGGCACCGACGTCGCCCAGGCCGTGCACGACCTGGAACACCGGCTGCTCGGGGACGACCTCCGCGAACGTCGACTCCAGCCAGGCACCCACGGCCGGCGTGTACTCGCTCGGCTTGAAGACCACCGTGTTGCCCGCGGCGAGCGCGTACGCGATCGAGCCGAGCGGGGTGATCACGGGGTAGTTCCACGGCCCGATCACGCCGACGACGCCCATCGGCTGGTACTCGAGGTGCGCCGAGAACTCCGCGAGCGCCATCCGGCCCCGCACCCGGCGCGGGCGCAGCACCCGGTGCGCGTTGCGGGCGGCCCAGTCGACGTGGTCGATCGCGGCCACGGTCTCGACGATCGCCTCGGCCGTGGGCTTGCCGCCCTCGCGGCTGATCAGCGCCGCGGCCTCCTCGACCCGCTGGGCGAGCAGGGCACGCCAGCGCAGCAACCGGGCGCGCCGGCCGGCATGGCCGAGCCCGACCCACCAGACGGCGGCCTCGCGCGCCCGCCCGACAATCCGCGAAACCTCGTCAGCGGAGGCGACCGCGAAACGGCCCACCTCTTCGCCAGTCGCGGGGTTGGTCGAGACGAGCGAACCGTCCTCGACGACGGGAACGCCGGCGGCCCGGGTGGAAGTCATGCGGCGAAGTCTATGCCGTCACGGTTACCCGTCGGTAGGTGTGGATTGCCCACACAGCGAAGCCCGGGGAAGTGGGTGCAGGATGTCCGCCATGGAGCACCAGCAGGTACGCGTAACGGCGCGCGGAATCGACCAGAACGTCCTTGTCGCCGGCCCGGTCGACGGCACACCGGTGCTGTTGATCCACGGCAACTGCTCGTCCGCCGACTTCTGGCGCCCGCTGCTGCGCCACCTCCCGCCGGATCTCCGGCTCGTCGCGCCCGACCTGCGCGGCTACGGCGCGAGCGAGGCGGCCCCGGTGGACGCCACCAGGGGCCTGCGGGACTTCGCCGACGACGTCGCGGCCCTGCTCGACGCGCCCGAGCTGTTCCCGGCCGGTGCCAAGCCGCTGGTCATCGCCCACTCGATGGGCTGCGGCGTGGCGATGCAGCTGCTGGTCGACCACCCGGACCGCGTACAGGCCATGCTGCTCGAGGCTCCGCTGTCCCCGTACGGCTTCGGCGGCACCCGCGACGTCGAGGGCACACCGACCACCGACGACTTCGCCGGCACCGGCGCGGGCACGGCCAACCCCGACTTCGTCGCCCGCCTCGCCGCCAAGGACCGCGAGGGCGACGCGCAGACCAGCCCGCGTACGGTGATGCG
The DNA here is from genome assembly GCF_040654855.1 of Asanoa sp. NPDC050611. Classification (NCBI taxonomy): domain Bacteria; kingdom Bacillati; phylum Actinomycetota; class Actinomycetes; order Micromonosporales; family Micromonosporaceae; genus Asanoa; species Asanoa sp. NPDC050611. The sequence goes on along the minus strand of NZ_JBFAIU010000095.1, from coordinate 893 downwards.
CACGGCCTACGTGGCCGACCCGGCGTCGCTCGGCGCCGACGAGGAACTGCTGCTCGACACCGTGCTCTCCACGGTCACCGGCGACGACAACTACCCGGGCACCTCGACACCGAGCCCCAACTGGCCCGGTGTCGCGCCCGGTGACCGTGGCGTGCTCAACACCATGGCGCCCAACCACTTCCGGATCGCGGACGACCTCGTCGCCGTGCCGACCAAGCCACACATCACCTGGGTACGCGGAGACCAGGACGCGATCGTCTCGGACACCTCGTTCTTCGACCTGTCGTACCTCGGCTCGCTCGGTGTCGTGCCGGGCTGGCCGGGCGCGGAGGCGAGCCCGCCGCAGCCGATGATCGGCCAGACCCGCGCGGTCCTGCAGCGGTACGCCGAGCGCGGTGGCAGCTTCCGCGAGGTGGTCTACGCGGGCTGCGGCCACTCGCCGCACATCGAGCGCCCGGCGGAGTTCGTCGCCGAGCTGGTCGAGCTGCTGCCGTGACCACCTACCGGGAAGAGCGTGCCGGGGACCTCGCGGTCGGCGTCTGGGGCGACGCCGGCCCGCTGGTCGTCGCCGCACACGGGATCACCTCGCACCATATGGCCTGGGGCCTGGTCGCACCGGCGCTGGCCGACGACCACCGGTTCGTCGCGCCGGACCTGCGGGGCCGTGGCCACAGCCGGGACCTGCCCGGGCCGTACGGGATGGCACGGCACGCCGAGGACCTGGCCGCGGTGATCCGGGCGCACGGCGGCGGTCAGGCGATCGTCGTCGGCCACTCGATGGGCTGCTGGGCCGCGATCGCCCTGGCCCGCACCGAGCCGGCCCTGGTCGAGGTCGAGCGTGTCGCGCTGGCCGCGGTGGTGCTGTTCGCGCTCGTCGGCATCGGCACGCCCCT
>NZ_JBFAIU010000094.1:0-23221 GCF_040654855.1 Asanoa sp. NPDC050611 | reverse complement strand
CCAGGGCCGCGCAGCCCCAGAGGGCCGGCGGAGTGCCGGTCACGTCCGCGATCGGGCCCGCGACCACGAACGCGACCATCTCGGCGCGCTGGTCCGCGGTCAGGTCGCCGGCCATCGCCGCCGCGACCAGACCGAAGTCGAGGACGTGCCCGATCGTCTCGCGGCCGTCCGGGTGGGCGATCTGCCAGCGGCCGCCGCCCGCGTAGAGGTCCAGCACGGCTGTCGCGAGCGCGGCCGCGTCGGCGTCCGCGCGTGCCGCGTCGGCGTCGCGGCCGAGGAAGCGGAGCAGGTCCGCGTACGACCGAAGCATGTGGACGTACGCGGCGTTGAACGAGGCCAACCCGTCGACGTAGTTCGGCACACACTCCAGGACACGCCAGGCGTCCGGGCCGAAGTCGGCCAGCACGCCCGTGCCGCGCCGGCCGGCGGCCCCGTAGGCGAGGCGCTCGACGTGGTCGAGCACCGTGCACCCGCCGGCCGGCTCGGACAGGAACGCGACGTCGCCCGTGACGCCGACGTAGTGCTCGACGAGGCGGAACAGCGAGTACTCGTTCGACACGTAGTAGTTGCCGAGTGGCCCGCCGCCGCGCACGTCGTAGCCGAACGACTCGTGGTAGGGCCCGGCGAGGCCGGACAGCAGCCAGGCCCGCAGACCGACCGGGTCGAGCATCGCGTACATCCGGCTCCACTCGGTGTGGTCCCAGAAGAAGGTGGTCGTGGCGCCGAGGCGGGGACCACCGGTGAGGAAGACCGGGCCGGGGCCGACACGCGTGTTCCGCATGTAGAGCACCACGAGGGCGCCCATGTAGTAGGCGCGGGCCAGGTCCGGGTCCGGGGTCGTCAGGGTCGGCAGGTGGCCGCTGAAGTTTGGGTTGCCAGGCCTGAACGCGTTGGCCCAGAGGCGGCGCCACGCGTCGGCGGTCTCCGCGAGCTCGTCGTCGAGATGTGTCGCGGCCCGCCGCGCCGCCGTGGCGACGGCGGCCAGGTCCGTTCCGAAGGCCAGCGCGAAACCGACCACCGCGGTCGCGCCGGGCGCGAGGTCGAGCCGCCACGTCGCGCGGGCACCGGCGCCGTGCGGCACCAGCTCGTCCGGTGGTGCGGCGAACCCGTAGGCGGCTCGGGCAGGTGATCGCGCGTCATGGACCGTGACCAGGCCGTCGAACACCGCGGAGAGCCAGCGGACCCGGCCCGTCCAGTGGCCGGTGCGGATCTCCTCGGTGCCGTCGAGTACGAGGCGGGCCTCGTGCGCGTCGACCTCGACCCGGATCCGGTGCCAGCGACCCGGTTCGAGGGCGCGGCCGGCGATCTCGTGCTCGCCGCCGATGCCGAGCCAGAGGCGGCCGCCCTCGATGCCGAGTTGGAGCGAGTCCGGGTGGTTGCCGTGGGTCAGCAGCACGCCGTCGTGGCCGGGCTCGTCGGTGCGGAACTCGACCTCCAGCTTCGTGCCCGGGACGAGTTCGAACACGTCGAGCGGCACCTCCACGCCGTCGTCGAGCACGACCGGGCCGGCGAACGAGAGATCCGCGACCTCGAGGCCGCGCAGGGTGCCGCGTGCGGCGCTGGTGTGGGGGTAGGCCCAGTCTTTGCTGACGTGCCGGGGCAGTTCGTATTCCAGCAGCATCGGCGCGGTGTCCTCGTCGCGCTGGATGCCGGGCGGTCGCGGCCTTCCGAGGCGGAGCCGGCGGGGGCCGGGCCCGAGCAGGTACGGCGCGCCCTGGGCGCCCGGCCGCGTGGTGTCCCGGATCCGTTCGAGCGTGTGGTAGTCGTGCTCGCCGGAACCGTTCCACGGCACGGTGTGCAGCCAACCCCAGCCGGTCTCGCTATGGCCGATGGGTGCGAACAGGTCCTGGGTCAGTTCGACTGTCCGCGCGCGGTCGGCGGTGTTGGTCACCTCGATTCGCCAGAGGAGACGGTCGGCGTCGTAGGCCAGGCTGGTGTCGGTGCTGACGGCCACGCGGTCGTCCCGGTAGGCGCGCCGGGTGCCCCACGGCTTCCACCGGTAGTGCTGCACGCCCGGCGCGACGCCGTCGACCCGCAGCACGCCGGTGTGGTAGCCGCCCGCGAACGGCGGCGCGGCCAGCCAGGAGACGCTGGACAGGTCGTGGTTGACGTGGGCCTGGCCGCGCTGGTTGCGCAGCGACGGCAGGTGGCCCAGGTCGCCGGCGGCGACCCACTCCCCCGCGACGTCGTCGAGCGCGGGCACGCCGGCCCCGGTCACTTGGTGGCGCCCGACGTCAGGCCGGCGACGAACTGCTTCTGCACCGTGAGATAGCCGATCACCGGCAGGGCGCCGGCCAGGAACATGATGCCGAAGAGCTGGCCATAGTCCACTGAGTACTGTCCGATCGTCAGGTAGAGGCCGGTGGTGATGGTCTGGCCCTGCAACGGGCCGAGGATGAACAGCGGGTTGAGGAAGTCGTTCCAGATCCACAGGGTCAGGAAGATGGCCACGGTGGCGGTGGCCGGGCGGACCAGCGGCAGCACGATCTGCCACCAGATCCGCAGGCCGGTCGCGCCGTCGAGGCGGGCCGCCTGGATGATCTCGTCGGGCACCGAGCGCATGAAGCCGACGTAGACGAACACCGCGAACGACAGGTACCCGCCGCCGAGGTTGCTCAGGATGAGTCCCGGGTACGTGTGGTCGAGGCCGATCCAGGTGAGGATCTTGATGGTCGGCAGCAGGGTGACCTGTGGCGGGACCATCAGGCCGGCGGAGAGCGCGACCAGGATCGCGGCCTTGACCTTCCCGCTCTTACGGGAGATGTAGAAGCTGAACGCGGAGCCGAGCGGCACGATCAGCACCACCGAGACCACCGCGACGATCAGCGAGTTGCGCAGGCCGAGCGGGATGAGGTTGTCGGGGCGGCTCAGTGCCTGGGTGAGGTTCTCGAGGGTCGGCGGCCACGGCAGGGAAACCGGGTTGTCGAGGATCCTGTCCTGCGGCTTGAACGCGTTGACCAGCATCAGGTAGATCGGCGCGACGAAGACCAGCGTGACGGCGGCCGCGACCAGGACCCGCAGTCGGCCGCCGAGGCGGCGGCGCCGGGGTGGCGTGGGGATCTCGAGCGAGGGTGGCAGGGCGGTCCTCCCGCCGGCGGCCGGGCGGTCGCGCGTATCCCTTGGAATGGTCGTCATAGGGAGACCTCCCGGCGGCGCAGCGCGCTCGTGACCGTCAGGGCGACCACCGCGGAGAGCGCGAGCAGCAGCATCGCGACGGCGCTGGCATAGCCGACCCGGTCGCTGGTGAACGCCAGCTTGACGATGTAGAGGGCGGTCGACTGCGTGGAGTTGGCCGGGCCGCCGCCGGTGAGCACGGTGATGATGTCGTAGAGCTTCAGCACCGTGATCAGGCTGATGGTGACGGAGATCGTGGTGCCGGGCGCGAGCATCGGCCAGGTGATCTTGCGGAACCGCTGCGTGCCGCGGACGCCGTCGAGGGACGCCATGTCGTGCAGCTCCAGCGGGATGCTCTGCAGGGCGGCCAGGTAGACGACGGTGGTGAAGCCGCTCATCACCCAGGTGACGACGAGGCCGATGGAGAACAGCGCCGCGTGCGGGCTGCCCAGCCAGGGATAGGGCTCGTCGAGGATGCCTGTTCTGATCAGCGCGGTGTTGAGCAGGCCGTTCTGGGTCAGGATCGTCTCCCAGACGAAGGCCACGATCACACCGGAGAGCACCTGCGGCAGGAACGCGACGGTACGCATGACGCGGTAGCTCAGGCTCGTGCGGTTGAGCAGGATCGCGAAGCCCACCCCGAGCGCGTTGGCGGCGATGGTCACGCCGAACGCGAGGATGAGCGTGAACGTCAGGCTCGCCTTGAGCTGGTCGTCGCCGGCCATCTCCGTGTAGTTGGCGAACCCGATGAACTCGTTGCTGGCCTTGAGCGGGTTCTCGTTGGTGAAGCTGCTGCGCAGGCTGAGCAGCAGCGGCAGCACGAGGAACACCAGGTAGAGCCCGAGGGCGAGGGCGGCGAGCAGGGCCAGGCCCCGCTCGCCGGACTTCTTCCTCACTGCGCGGCGGTCTTCCACGCGTCGTCGAGCTTCTTCATCTCACCCGCCACGTCGTCCTTGGTGAACAGCGCCTGCGCGGCCGCGTAGAACGCGTCGTTGAGGCCCGGCGGCAGCGCGTCGTCGTTGGTCGCCCAGCCGATCGCGCTGACCTTGTTGTTGTCCTGGCCGACGTAGGCGTAGGAGTCCTTGAACACCTGCGTGACCGTGACGCCGTAGTCCTCGAGCTTCTTGCCCTTGAGCATCGGGAACGCGCCGTCGGTCTCGATCAGCGCCTTGAGGTTGGCGGGGTTGAGCGACCAGGCCTGGCCGAACTTCTCCGCGAGCTCGGTGTTCTTCGCCTTGGCGGAGATGGCCATCGAGCCGCCGCCGACGAACGGGACGACGACCGAGCCGTCGTCGGTCGGCCATGGGAACGAGCCGAAGTCGTCGGCGGTGTCCTTGGGCACGGAGCCCAGGAACCAGCTGCCCATGGGGTACATGGCCGACTTGCCGCTGGTGAACCTGGTGATCGAGTCGGAGTACTTGACGCCGAGCGCGCCCTTGTCGAAGTAGCCGTTGCTCACCAGCGTGCGGTACTTGCCCACGGCCGTGACCACGTCAGCGTCGGCGAACTTGACCTTGTCGGCGTAGCGGTCCTGCAGCCAGTTCTTGTTCTTGCCGAGGATGTCGGCGCTGACGATGCCGACCAGCGGCATGCTCGCGGCGAACGGGTCGGCGCCGCCCAGCTCGATCGGGTTGATGTCCTTGGCCTTGAGCTTGGCGCACGCGTCGAGAAACTCGGCCCAGTTCTTCGGCGCTGCGCTGATGCCGGCGTCGGCGAACAGCTTCTTGTTGTAGTAGACCTGCGGGACGATCTGCGAGTTGGTCGGCGGGATGTAGACCTCGCCCTTGAGCGAGTTGGCCGAAGGCAGCAGGAAGTTCGCGTCGATCCAGGTCTTGTCGTACGGCTTGAGCAGGCCCGCACCGACGAAGTTGGACGGTGTGATCGACTGCAGCAGGTCGGGGAACTGGCCTGACTGCTGGAGCTGCTTGGCGTAGCCGTCGCGGTCGGTGCTCGGTGCGACGATCTTGTTGATCTTCACGCCGGGGACCTGGGCGCTTGCCGCGGTGATCGAGTCGTCCCAGAACTTCGCGTCGAGGCTCGGGGTCTCGAAGACAAGGTAGGTCAGGGCGGTCTCGCCGCTTTCGTTCCCTCCGCCGTCGCCGCTGCCGCAGGCGGCGGTGAAGGCGAGGAGACCGGCGACGCACGCCGCGAGCAGCGGCTTCCGTATCAAGGGGTCCTCCTGGGGACGGCGTTCGGACTAGTCAAGTTGATCAGCTTGGGATAACGTTATCCGGAAGCATAGGAAGTTTCACTCGCGTGTCAAGAGTGTTGTCAGGATGCTCGGTGAGCGTCCTTAGAGGAGGATCAGCCGATGACCGATCGGGTGGGCGGCGCGGTGCGGCGGAAGCGCCCGACCATGCGGGACGTGGCCCGCGAGGCCGGGGTCGCGCTGCGCACCGTGTCCCGGGTCGTCAACGACGACCCGACGGTCGGCGCGCACCTGGTCAGCCGGGTGCGGGCGGCGATCTCGGCGCTGGACTACGCGCCCGACGAGCGGGCCCAGCAGCTCCGCCGGGGCACGAGCGGCACGATCGGGGCGGCGGTCCGCAACCTCGCCGACGCGCACCCGGTGCTGTCCGCGGTCGACAACGCGTCGCGGGCCCGGGGGCTGGCGGTGCTGGCCATGTCGACGGAGGACGATGAGGCGCGCGAGCGCGAGGCGGTCATGTCGATGTGCCGGCGGCGGGTCGACGGGATCGTCATCGAGCCGATCGGGATGTCCCACGACTACCTGTCGGCCGAGGTCGCGGCCGGTCTGCCGCTGGTCGCGGTCGACCGGCCGTGCGGCGGGGTCGAGGCCGACGCGGTCCTCTCGGACAACGCGGCCGGGATCGGGATGGCGTACCGGCAGCTGTCGGTGCACGGCCACCGGCGGATCGCCTACATCGGTGACGACGAGCGGATATTCACCGGGCGGGAGCGGGCGGCGGCGTTCCGGGCGTGCGTCGCGGCCAGCGGTGGGCCGCTGTCGGGCATGGTGCATCCGGGGCTCGTGAGCGCCGCCCGGGTCTCGTCGGCGCTGGCGTCCGTGCTGTCGGGTCCGGCACCGGCAACCGCGCTGATCACCGGGAACGTGGCGACGACGATCGAGGCGCTGCGATACCTGGGCGCGGATGCCGGGCGGCTGGCGCTGGTCGGGTTCGACGACTTCCCCCTGGCCGACATCCTGCGGCCGGCGCTGACGGTGGTCGCGCAGAACAGCGCCGAGATCGGCCGGACGGCGATCGACCTGCTGGTCGCGCGGGCGGCGGACCCGGCGCGCCCGGTCCAGACGGTGACGGTGCCGGTCGAGCTGGTCGCGCGGGGGTCCGGCGAGCTCCCGCCTTCTTGATAACGTTATCCGGCGAGCGACTGGTGCCCGAATCCGCATAAGGTGCTGGCATGGACGGTGCCGCCGAGATGTTCGCCCGCGACAAGGCTTCCGAGTCGCTCGGGATGACGGTCGTGAAACTGGAGCCCGGCCGGGCGGTGCTGGAGATGACGGTGACGGACCTGATGGTCAACGGCCACGGCATCGCACACGGCGGCTACGTCTTCCTGCTGGCGGACTCGGCGTTCGCCGGCGCCTGCAACTACCCGGGCGCCGTCACGGTCGCGGCGTCGGCCGAGATCGTCTTCGTCTCGGCGGCGCGGGAGGGCGACCTCCTGACCGCGACGGCGGTGGAGCGCCACCGCGCTGGCAGGTCCGGCATCTACGACGTCACGGTCCGCTGCGGCGACCGCCTGGTGGCCGAGTTCCGCGGCCTCAGCCGCACGCTGTCTGGTTAGGGCCTGTCTCGAAGTCATGGCCGGAGCGAGGCGAGGCCCAGGCGGCGTCTGGGTCCGCCGCAGCCCGGTCAGGACTTCGAGACAGGCCCTAAGCGCGACCCGCCGCACATCAGGCGGATTACCCTCAAAGGGGCCGATGAGGGGAAGCGGCTCCGAGGGAGATGTCCGGATGTATCCAGGACATGGGCTTTACGGACGGCAGGCCGAGTGTGCGGCGCTCGATGCGCTGCTGGCCGAGGTGCACGCCGGTAGGCACGCGGTGCTGGTGTTGCGGGGCGAGCCCGGTGAGGGCAAGACGGCGCTCCTCGACTATCTGGGCCGCAAGGCGGAGGACGCGCGGATCATCCGGGTTACCGGCGTGCAGTCCGAGATGGAGCTCGCGTACGCCGGCCTGCACCAGTTCTGCGTCTCGATGCTCGACCGGCTCGAGGACCTGCCCGCACCGCAACGGGACGCACTCGGCGTCGCCTTCGGGCTCGAGGACGGTCCCCCACCGGAGCGGTTGCTGGTCGGCCTCGCCGTCCTGACGCTGCTGTCGGAGACCGCCGGCAGCGAGCCGCTCGTCTGCCTGATCGACGACGTCCAGTGGCTCGACCACGCCTCGGTGCAGGCGCTGGCGTTCGTGGCCCGGCGCCTGGGCGCGGACCCGATCGCCCTGGTCTTCGCGCAGCTGGAGCCGAGCGACGACCACGAGCTGCTCGGCCTGCCGGAACTGGTCGTGGCCGGTCTCGACGACGCCGACGCGCGCGCGTTGCTGGCCGCCGCCGCTCCCGCACTGCTCGACGAACGTGTGCGGGACCGGATCCTCGCCGAAGCCCGCGGCAACCCGCTGGCCCTGCTCGAGCTGCCGGCCGAGCTCACCTCGACGGAGCTGGGCGGCTGGTTCGGCCCGACCAGGTCCCGGCCGGCGGAGAGCCGGACCGCGCGGATCGAGGAGACGTACGTCCGCCGCCTGCGCGCGCTGCCGCCGCCGACCCAGCAGTTCCTGGTGCTGGCCGCCGTCGAGTCCGTCGGCGATCCGACCGTGTTGTGGCGGGCCGCGTCGGCCTGCGGTCTCGGCGAGGACGCCGCCGCCCCCGCGGAGGCCGCGGGGCTGATCACGCTGGACACCCGCGTCCGGTTCGCCCACCCGCTGGTGCGTTCGGCCGTCCACCGGGCCGCCAGACGTCCCGAGCTCCAGCAGGCGCACCGCGCGCTGGCGGAGGTGACCGACCCGCGGACCGACCCGGACCGGCGGGCCTGGCACCTCGCCGCCGCGGCGACGGCACCGGACGAGTCGCTGGCCGCCGAGCTGGAGCGGTCGGCCGAGCGGGCACAGGCCCGCGGTGGAGCCGCGGCCGCCGCGGCGTTCCTGCGCCGGTCCACCGAGCTCACCCCGGACGCGGACCCGCGCGGCCGCCGAGCCGTGGCCGCCGCACAGGCCGCGCTGGCCGCCGGTGCGCCCGACGCGGCCGACGAGCTGCTCGCCACGGCGGAGATGGCCGAACTGGACGGCCTGCAGCTGGCCCGCCTCGAGCGGCTGCGCGCGCACCTGGTCTTCGCGCGCAGTCGCGGCACCGACGCACCGGTGCTGCTGCTCGACGCGGCGCGCCGGCTGACCCCGCTCGACGTGCCGCTGGCGCGGGAGACGTACATGGAGGCTCTGCTGGCCGCGGTGTTCGCGGGCGCCGGGAAGCTGGAGCCCGAGCACGGCATGCGGACCGTGGCCGAGGCGGCCCGGTCGGCACCGGCCGCCCCGGGCACGCAGGATCCCGTGGACCTGCTGCTCGACGGGCTCTCGGCACAGTTCACGCGGGGTTACCCGGCGGCGGCGCCGACCCTGCGGCGGGCGCTGGACGTCATCCGGGGGCACGACGTCGACACGTTGGTCTGCCTGACGTCCGCCCTGGTCGCGGCGGAGCTCTGGGAGGGGCCGACGTGGCTGGACCTGTTGAGGCGACATGTCCGAGGTGCCCGGGAGAGCGGCACGTTGAGCCTGCTCCCGATGGCGCTGGACTACCTCGCCAGCTTCCACCTGCAGGCCGGCGACTTCGTCATGGCCACCGCGCTGACCGAGGAGGCCGCGGCGCTCAACGCCGCCATCCGGCTGGTGCCGCCGCCGTACACGCCGATCATGCTGGCGGCGTGGCGGGGCGACCAGCCCGAGACCGCGAAGCTCAGCGAGGTCGGCGTCCAGGACGCGTTCCCCCGCGGCGAGGGCAGCGCGCTGGTGCTGACCGAGTACGCCGCGGCCGTGCTCGACAACGGACTCGGCCGCTACGCGACGGCGCTGGCCGCCGCCAAGCGCGCCACGGCCGGGGACCAGCTGGTGGCCAAGTCGTGGGCGCTCGCCGAACTGGTCGAGGCGGCCGCGCGGCTGGAGCAGTGGGAGGTCGGTGAGGCGGCGCTGCGCGAGCTGACGACACGGACGCGGGCGAGCGGGACGCCGTGGGCGCTGGGCACCGAAGCACGCGCACGGGCGCTGCTGACCCGCGGTCCGGAGGCCGACGAGCTGTACCGCCTGGCCATCGACCGGCTCACGGGCTGCCACATGAACGCCCATCTGGCCCGCGCGCACCTGGTCTACGGCGAATGGCTGCGGCGCAACGACCGCCGCGCCGACGCCCGGGTGCAGCTTCGGCACGCCCACGACCTGTTCACCCACATGGGCGCGGAGGGGTTCGCCGAGCGGGCCCGCAACGAGTTGCTCGCGACGGGCGAGACGGTCCGCAAGCGCACCTTGGACACGACGCTGGACCTCACGCCACAGGAGGCGCTGATCGCCTCGTTGGCCCGCGACGGCCGCACCAACCAGGAGATCGGCGCCGAGCTGTTCATCAGCCCCCGCACGGTCGAGTGGCACCTCCGCAAGGTCTTCGCCAAGCTCGCCATCGGCTCGCGCCGGGAGCTACGGGACGCCCCGCTCGACGCGGGCATGGCCACCGCATCCCGGTAGCCCGGCGCCGCGCGTACGCCTGGAACCGGACATCCGGGCGCGAGCGCGGCACCCACCCCGTGCCCGTGAACCCGACCAGTGCCCGCGCGACCGGGGTTTTCGACGGGCCTGAGCACACCACGGGCCTGGCGACAGTGGGTCGGTCCTCAAGAGCCGACTCGAAGGAGCCCCGTGATGACCTGCTACCCCACGACCGTGCCCGTGCCAGCCACGCCGCCGATCGGCCTTGGTGAGGCCTCGGTCGGCCTCGAACGCGCCATCGCCCACGACGAGCTTCGGCTGCTCTACCAGCCCATCGTGCGGATCGCGGACCGGGCGGTCGTCGCGGTCGAGGCCCTCGTGCGCTGGGAGCACCCGACCGCCGGCCTGCTCACGCCGGACCGGTTCCTCGAGGCCGGGCACACGGCCGGGCACATGCCGCTGCTCGACCGGTGGGTGCTCTACCGCGCCTGCCGTGACGTCGCCGAGCTCGCCGACTCCCTCGGCGACGCGGCACCGGAGCACCTCAACGTCAACCTCTCCGCGCCGACACTGGCGACGGACTTCACCGAGCCCGTCACGACGGCGCTGCGGCGCACGGGGCTGCCCCCGCACCGGCTGCGCCTGGAACTGTCGGAGGGCGCCGACCTCACCACCCTCACCCACGCCGCGCCCCGCCTGCAGGGCCTGATAGAGCGCGGCGTCGGGGTGGCTCTCGACGACATGGGAACCGGGTCGACCGACCTGCGCTACCTGTCCCGCCTGGCGCTGCACGGCATCAAGATTGACAAGGAGTTCGTGGCGGGCATGCTGACCAACCCGCGCGACCACGCGATCGTCGCGATGCTCACCGACCTCGCACACAGCCTGCGCCTGCACGTCACGGCCGAGGGCGTGGAAACCACCGAGCAGCTCGCGGCGCTCGCGCGGATGGGTGTGTCCTACGCGCAGGGTTTCCACTTCGCGCCGCCGCTGACGCTCGCCGACCTCTCCGGCACCCTGCTGGCGTCGGCGTGATGGCCCTACGGGCGCCCGTTCAGCGAGTCGAGGAACCGCTGCTCGAAGGCGCCGCGGTCCGCGCCGAGGGCCGCGTGGACCAGCGCCCCGTCCGGTGTGCGCACCGTGCGGCCGGACTGCTCGCCGTCCTGCACCACGTCGACGCGGACCCGGCGGGTGGTCGTGACGATGCCGTCGTGCACGGCCGACACGGCGGCGGCCGCGTCCCACCAGTACATGATGTCGAGGTCGATCAGGGCGGCCATCTCCGGATGGCTGACGATGCGGTACGTGATGCGCGCGCCGGGCGCCCGCTGGTCCGCGGCCAGCCGGGCGACGTATTCCGGTGTGATCGGCAGGGACGCGGTGGCGTCGAGCGGCACGAGGTGGATGCTGCCCGGGCGCGCCTGGCGCAGCACGGCCCGCGCCGAGACCGGGTCCAGCCACATGTTGAACTCCTGCGAGTTGTCGTAGCCGGGCAGGGCCGACCCGTAGAGGTTGCCGGGCACGTCGAGCGCGCCGCCCATGATCTGGGTCCGCGCGATCTTCCTGGCCACGCCCGGCGCCCGGAGGGCCCGCGCGACGTTGGTCAGCGGCCCGGTGGCGATCACGGTGACCGGCCGCGCCGACGCGCGCACCGTGCGGGCGATCAGGTCCGGCGCGGTGCCCGGTGCCACGTACGGCGGCAGCGCGCGGTCGCCGAGCGCGTCGCTGAGCACGTTCTCGATGGTCGTCACCAGCTCGGGCGGCGCGGGGTGCACGCCGGCGCCGGTGGCGCCCGCCGCGACCGGCACGTGCGGCAGTCCGCACTGCTCCAGCACGCTGCGGGCGTGCCGGAGAGTGCGGTCCGGATGCCCGAAACCGTTGTTGGCGACCGTGACGGCGCGCAGCTCGACGCGGCGGAGCTTGTGCTCCTCGCACAGGTACGCGAGCGTCGACGCGTCGTCGAAGTCCAGGTCGCTGTCGTAGATCACCGGAACCGGCCCGTCGACGGCCGCGGCCGCCGGTGCCGGGACGACGGCGACGACGGTGAGCACGGCTGCGGCGATGACTGTCCAACGTGGAATGCGCACGGCGTTGCCCTTTCGTCGGTGGGCGTCCCGTCCGAGGCTGCCAGGCCTCGACGCGCACCGCATACGTCGACCGACGTATATGTGACTAGCGACGGAAGATCCACCAACGGGCGGCGACGAAGTTGAACAGCGCGACGAACGCCGCCGCGAGCAGCCGGGCCGCCGCCAGGCTGACACCGACGGCCGTCAGCCCGCTCGTGACGCCGACGGTCAGCAGGTAGTCGCCGGCCATCACGATTGTGTAGCGCGACGCCTCGCCGACGACCGGCGCGTGCGACCGGAAGTTCAGTTTCCGGTTGAGCACGTAGTTCAGCGCCACCGCGGCGACGTACGACGCCGTCACCGCGACCGGGACCGGCAACGGGGTCCACCGGCGCAGCGCCCACAGCAGCGCCAGGTCGACGCCGAACGTCAGGCCGCCGAGGATCGCGAACCCGACGAGCTCGCGGGTCACCCACCGCCGCACGGGCGGCGGCAGCCGCTCGGTCCAGCCGGTGAAGGCGTCGGCCACCCGCGTCGCTGTCACGGGCCCGATGATGCCCGCACAAAGAGACGCCCAGGGGAACGCACGGTTCACCGCCTGTTCGACCGGGGTAGGTCCGGCGCCTCTACCGTGGGCCGCGTCGAAGGAAGGTGACGATGACGACCACCGCCACCACTGGCACCGAGCACGTCGACCTGATCGGCGGCCGGCGGCCGCTCGCCGCACAGATCGGGGTGTACGCCTTCGTCGTCGTGCCGTTCGTGGCGCTGGTGGCCGCGGTGCCCGCCGCCTGGGGCTGGGGCCTCACCTGGGTCGACGTCGGCCTGACCGCGGGCTTCTACACCGCCACCTGCCTCGGCGTGACCGTCGGCTTCCACCGGTACTTCACGCACCGCTCCTTCAAGGCCCGGCGCGGCCTGCGGATCGGGCTCGCCGTCGCCGGCAGCCTCGCCGTGCAGGGCCCGATCCTGCACTGGGTCGCGGACCACCGGCGGCACCACGCGTTCTCGGACCAGGAGGGCGACCCGCACTCCCCCTGGCTGTTCGGCACGTCGCCGGCCGCGCTCGCCCGCGGCTTCTGGCACGCGCACCTCGGTTGGATCCTCGACCGCGACCTGACCAACCAGCGCCGGTTCGCGCCGGACCTGCTCGCCGATCCCGCGCTCCGCCGGGTGCACCGGCAGTTCGGCCTCTGGACGTTGGTCACGCTCGTCGCGCCGGCGGTGCTGGGCGGCCTGATCACCTGGTCGTGGTGGGGTGCGGTCACCGCGTTCTTCTGGGCCGGCCTGGTCCGCGTGACGTTGCTGCACCACGTGACCTGGTCGGTGAACTCGGTCTGCCACATGATCGGCGAGCGGCCGTTCGCGGCCCGGGACAAGTCCGCCAACGTCTGGCCGCTGGCCCTGCTCAGCATGGGCGAGTCGTGGCACAACCTGCACCACGCGGACCCGACGTCGGCGCGGCATGGTGTCAAGCGTGGGCAGGTCGACGCGTCGGCCCGGCTCATCTGGATCTTCGAAAAGCTCGGCTGGGCGTACGACGTGCGCTGGCCGACCCCCGAGCGGCTGAGCCGGATCACGAATGCCTGACGCGGTCCCGGGCCGGGCCGACCTGCACACGCATACCAACCAGGGCGACGGGTGGATCAGCCCGGCCCGGCTGGTGGCCGAGGCGACGCGGCGCGGCCTGTCGGTGCTCGCGGTGACGGACCACGACCACGTCGAGGGGGCGCGGCGGGTCGAGGAGCTGTTGCACGCCGCGCCTTCGCCGGCCCCGCAGCTCGTCACGGGCGTCGAGGTGTCGACCCGGCAGGGCCACCTGCTGGGTCTGTTCGTGCGGCACGCGCCGCGGCCGATGCGGTCGGTCGAGGAGAGCATCGACGCCATCAAGGAGCAGGGCGGGCTGGTGGTCGTGCCGCATCCCCTGGGCCGGTTGGTGCCGAGCCTGAGCCGGCGCCGGATCGAGGCGCTGCTCGCGGCTGGCTACGAGATCGACGGGATCGAGACCTACAACCCGAGTCCGGCCAACGCCGCGCACCGCGGCACCGTGCGGGAGGCCAACATGGACTGGGGCCTGGCCGAGATCGGGTCGAGCGACGCGCACTTCTGGCAGCACGTCGGCGCGGGCTACACGCTGTTCCCCGGTGGCGGCGCCGCGGACCTGCGCCGGGCGATCCTGGACCGCACGGCGCGGTCCGGTGGGCAGGAGCGGCCGCCCGAGCGGCTCAGCCCGGCGAGCTACGTCGCGCAGTGCGCCTGGGCCTGGTTCGTCGACCCGCCGCGGCGGACGGTGCGCCGGCTACGCGGCCGCCGCTAGCGCGACCGGCTCCGCGACCGGCCAGAACGACCGGAACATGAACCACTGGGTCGGGCACTGGCGGACGACCTCCTCCTGGCAGGAGAACATGTACTGCGCCAGGCGCCGCACCTCCGCCGCCTTCTCCGCGCCGTCAGCGACCGCCCGGGGGAACATCGGCGCGAACGTGCGGATGTAGTAGCCGTTGTCCGGCGCGTACCAGAAGTAGCCCGGCATGATCGCGGCCCCGGACTTGACGGCCAGCGTCGCCGCGCCGGCGGGCACGTGGGTGCGGTGGCCGAAGAACGTCACCTCGACGCCGTGCTGCGCGGTGACCGGCCGGTCGATGACGATCGCCACCGCGCGGCTGCCCAGCAGTTCGGCCATGACCCGCCGGGCCGCGCCGGACACCGGGATGACCTCGACGCTCTTCTCCCGGCGGTGCCCCTGCAGCAGGCTGTTCAGCTTCGGGTCCTTGAAGGTGTCGGCGATGGCGGACAGCGGGACGTGCCGCGCGGCGATGGCACCGGCGAGGTCCCAGCTTCCGAAGTGGCCGGTCGAGATGATCGCGCCGCGGCCGGGCGCCATCGCCTTCTGCAGGCACTCCCGCCAGGTCATGCCCTCGGTCAGGTCCGTGGTGCGCGCGTCGACGTCGAGCATGTCCTCGAACGGCAGGCAGAGCAGCGCGGCGGCGGTGCGCCCGTAGTTGCGCCACGACCGCAGCGCGGCCCGCCGGACGTCGGGGTGACCGACCGGGAGGCCGAGCACCTTCGCCATGTTCTCCTGCGTGTTCAGGCGCTTGGAGCGCCACCCGAGGTAGCTCGCCACCGTGACCGTGGACGCGAGCCCGTGCCGCACCGGCCGCGGCGTCCGGCCGGCGACGGCGATTCCCGAGTGGGCGAGCCAGTAGGCAGATGACACCGGACTCCCTCCGGGCCGTCCGCCCCGGCCACGACGGCCGGAGCGACCTTCCGAAAGTGAGCCGGACCCAGCTGAACGCCGATCGACCACCAGCGAAATAGGGGGTGCCGATGCCCTGACCGTTACGGCAGGCGGCCGATTCCCGCCCAGATGCAGGACAGGCGCGGGTCGGCCGCGAAGTGTTTCGGGTCCTCCGGGCCGGGCCGCCATTCCGGCGCCCAGACGATGCCGGGATCGACGAGGTCGGCCGCGCCGAAGAACCGGGCCACCCCGTCGCGGGTACGGCCGCCGGCCGGGGTCGCCGTGCGCTGCCCGTACACCCGCTGGATCTGGTCGTGCTCCTCGGTGCTGACGCTGGCCTGCGCGCCCTCGTTGGCGCCGTGCGAGAGCAGGAGGAAGCTGCCCGGGGCGAGGGCGCCGCGGAACTCGTCGACGAGCGCGTAGGCCACGTCGTCATCAGGGACGAAGTGCAGGACGGCACAGAGCAGGAGGGCGATCGGCTGGTCGAAGTCGAGCATCTTGCGGACGCGCGGATGGCCGAGGACCTCCTGCGGTTGGCGCATGTCACCGTGGATCGCCATCGCGCGGTCGTTGCCGGCGAGCAGCTCCTGGCTCTCGGACACCGCGATCGGATCAATGTCCACATAGACCACTCGCGCGTCGGGCGCGATCCGCTGGGCGATCTGGTGGACGGGACCCTGGGTCGGCATGCCGGAACCGAGGTCGAGGAACTGCCGCACCCCGGCCTCGGCGAGGAACCGCACACCACGGCGCAGGAAGGCCCGGTTGGCCTTGGCCATCGCGGGAGCGGCCGGCATCATCGCCACGACCTGCGCGGCGGCCTCCCGGTCGGCGGGGAAGTTGTGCAGGCCGTCCAGGAAGAAGTCGTAGATCCTTGCGGCCGTCGCGGGCTTCTTGGTGCGGTTGGAGGTCTCGGCATCCATGGCGTTGAACTTAGCCGAGGGCGCGTACCAGCGCGTCCCCGCGACGAGTACGCCAACGGGACGGCCCAGCAGGCCGCCCCGTTTCGGCGAAGGCGTCAGAACGTACGGATCGCGGTCTCGGCCGGTGCCTCCAGGCCCTTGACGATCTCGTCGTCCAGCTTGACCAGGGTCAGCGACGCGCCGGCCATGTCCAGGGACGTGCAGTACTCGCCCACGTAGTTGCGCCGGACGTGCATCCCGCGCGCTTCCAGCTGCTCGTGCGCGTGGCCGTACAGCAGGTACAGCTCCGAGATCGGCGTGCCACCAAGGCCGTTGATCATCAAGGCCACGTCGTCACCCTGCTTGTACGGCAGGTCCGGGACCACGGCCTCCAGCAGCTCGTCCACGATCTCGTTCGCGTTGTGGAGCTTCTCCCGGCGACGCCCCGGCTCGCCGTGGATGCCGACGCCCATCTCCATCTCGTCGTCGCCCAGCTCGAACAGCGGTGAGCCCTTGGCCGGCGGCGTGCACGACGTCAGCGCCATGCCCATCGTGCGGGTCACCGAATTGACCTTGTCGCCCAGGCGGACCAGCTCGTCGATCTCGGCGCCCTGTTCCGCGGCCGCGCCGACGACCTTCATCACGAAGAAGTTGCCCGCCACACCACGGCGGCCCACCGTGTACGTCGAGTCCGAGACCGCCACGTCGTCGTCGACCAGGACCGTCTCGATGCGTACACCTTCGGCCTCCGCCATCTCCTTGCCCATGTCGAAGGCCATCCGGTCACCGGTGTAGTTGTTGATCAGGTGCAGCACGCCCTTCGGCGACGCGAGCATCTTGCTCGTCTCGAGCACGTAGTCCATCGGAGGCGCGGAGAACACGTCGCCCGGGCAGGCCGCGTCGAGCATGCCCTTGCCGACGCTCATCACGTGGGCCGGCTCGTGCCCGGAGCCCGAACCCTGGATGATCGAGACCTTGTTGTCGTTGGGTGCGTCGACCCGCATGATCAGGTTGTACTCCGGCACGTACCGGAGGGTGTCCGGGTTGGCCAGCGCGATGCCCGTGAGCATCTCCGGGACGTACTGGTTCGGGTCGTTGACGAACTTCTTCATGACGCTCCCCTTCAGAACGTTGCGGGCCAGGTCTCGGCCAGGGCCTCGAAAATCACGGCGACCGCGGTGGCACCCGGGTCGACGCTGCCGATGCTGCGTTCGCCGGTGTACGCCTGCCGGCCGCGCCGGGCCTGCAGCTTGGCGGTCTCGTCCGCGGTGGACCGCGCGACGGCGGCGGCCGCCCGGACCGTCGTCGGCCCGTCGCTGCCCGCCGCCAGCTGTCGCTCGATCTCGTCCGTCGCCGGCGAGAGCGAGTCCAGCAGCGTCTTGTCGCCCAGGCTGGCGTTGCCGCGCGCCGCGATGCCCTCGATGGCCGCCCGCAGCATCGCCACCGCGGTCGCACCGTCCGCTTCGGACTTCCCGGCCACGACCGACGCCGCACGGATGAAGGCGGTGCCCCACAACGGTCCCGACGTGCCGCCGACCCGGCCCGTGACGACGACCGCGACCTTGCGCAGGAACGTCGCCGTGTCGGTGCGGTCGAAGCTGTCCCAGTCACGGACGACCAGCTCGAAGCCGCGCGCCAGGGAGTAGCCGAAGTCGCCGTCGCCGACGACCGCGTCGAGCTCGCCGAAGTACTTCTCGTTCGCGACGGCGGTCTTCGCGATCGTCAGCACCACGAACTCGACCGGCTGCAGGAGTTTGTCGGTCATCGCCTGTCCCCTTCGAAGACGGCGGCGAGGTCGGCCAGCGTCACGTACGGGCCGGGTTTCGCCGGGCTGTCGTTGGCGAGCACGGTGATCGGCGGTGCACCCGGGTCGCCGAGCGAGTCGACGACGAACGCCGCGCCGGTGAAGTCCTCGTCGGCCGTGTAGCCGTTGACGGTGACCACACACGCGATCCCGGCCGCCAGCGCCGCGGCCAGGCCGTTGTGGGAGTCCTCGACGACCACGGCCTGCTCGGGGGTGAGCCCCAGGCGGGACAGCGCCAGCTCGTAGATGTCGGGCGCCGGCTTCTTGCGCGGGACGACGTCGCCGGCCAGCACCGTGAAGTCCTGCGCCCGCGACTCGCCGACGTCGTGCTCCACCACCGCCCGCACGGCCTTCTCGGCCGACGTCGAGGCGACCGCGAGCGGCCAGCCGGCGGCGTGCGCCTCCTCGACGATCCGCGCGATCCCCGGGCGGGCCGGCAGCTTGCCGGCCGCGACCATGGCCGTGTAGATCTCCGTCTTCCGGCGGTGCCAGGCGGCGACGGCCTCGGCCTGCCCCTCCGGGTCCGTCGGCAGCCCGGCCTCGGCGACGAAGGACGGCGTCAGCAGGCTCCTCATCCGCTCCTTGCCGCCACCGATCGCGAGCTTGCGCCCGTACTCCTCCTCGCTCCACCGCACCGGCAGGCCGAACTCCTCGAACGTCTGGTTGAACGCGGGCAGGTGCCCGTGGCGCTCGGTGTCGGCCAGGACCCCGTCGCAGTCGAAGATCAGTGCGGTCGTCACGCGGCCCGCCCCGCGCTGCCGAAGCGGTCGACGTAGCCCTCGGCCATCGTGGTGACGTCGGCCGCGACGTGCCGGAACAGCGACGGCGGGTCCCACTTGCCCTTCTCCTCGGTCTCGCGGAGGAAGGCGAGGTTCGACTTCATGTACGTGACCTTGAGCGCCGTCGACACGTTGACCTTCGCGCAGCCGCGGGCGATCAGGTCCTTGAACTGGTCGTCGGTCAGCCCCGTGCCGCCGTGCAGCGCGATCGGCACGCCCGTGGCCGCGACGATGTCGCTGACCCGCTGGCTGTCGAGGTCGGGCGTCTTCGAGTAGACGCCGTGCGCGTTGCCGATCGACGGCGCGAACACGTCGACCCCGGACGTCTCGACGAAGTTGACGGAGACGTCCAGCGACTGCCGCTTGGACTCCTCGTCGGAGCCGACGTCGTCCTCGACGCCCTTGATCGCCTCGATCTCGCCCTCCACGTGCGCGCCGTGCGCCCGGGCCTCGGCGACGACCTCGACGACCTGGCGCAGGTTCTCCTCGACCGGCAGCGTCGAGCCGTCGAACAGCACCGAGTTCCAGCCCTTGTCCAGGCACTCCGTGATCACGGCCCGTTCCGGGCAGTGGTCCAGGTGGAGGCAGACCGGCACCTCGATGCCGGCGGTCATCGCGCGCCACATCGCGTACAGCACGTCGGAGCCGATGGACTTCACGGTCTTCACCGACGTCTGGATGATCACCGGCGACCGGCGTTCGACCGCGCCGGCCAGTACGCTTTCCAGCGTCAGGTCGTTGACGATGTTGATCGCGGGTACGCCGTAGCCGTCGCGCATCGCGGGGTCGACGATCTCCTTCAGCGTCACCACACCCATGCGCTGAACGCTAGAAGCGGCACCAGGCCGGAGGCATCGGGGAAACCACCCGCCCGGTATGGGGAAGGTCCCTACCGTCCGCGGGCGATCAGCTCGCCGCGCGCCCGGGATCCCGTCTTCCGGAGCACGGCGCCGACGTGCTTCTCGACGGTCTTCACCGCGATCGTCAGGCGGGCCGCGATCATCTTGTCGGACAGGCCCTCGCAGAGCAGCGCGTACACCTCCATCTCCCGGGGTGTCAGTTTCGCCGGGTTGGCCTCGCTGGTGAGCCGGCCCGCCCACACGCCGGTGTCCGGCACCAGCGACTCGCCGCGCGACGCGGCCACGACCGCCCGGGCCAGCGTCGGCCCGTCGGCCGTGGTCTCGACGCAGGCGTGCGTGCCGGCGAGCAGGGCCTCGGCGACGGCGTGATGATCGCCCGCCGCGCACATGGCCACCACGGCCGGTCCGCCGTCGGCCGCCGTGATCCGGGCGATCACCTCGGCCTGGCCGGGCAGGTCGGGGCCCACCACGACGACCTGGGGGTGGATGGAGGTGAGCGCGTCCGCGCCGCCGGCCTCCCCGACCACGGACAGCGTCTCGCCGGACCAGGCGAGCAGGCGCGCAAGACCGGCGCGGGTCAGTGGCTGCGCCGCCACGACCAGCACGTCGATGCGCTCGGGGTCGGTGCCGGTGGTCCGCTGGTACGGGAACCCGGCCCGCACGCTGGTCCCCCAGCCGGGCACGGACTCGACGGTCGCCGACCCGCCCACGCTGCCGGCCAGCTCCGCCATCCGCGGCAGGCCGAGCCCGGGCTCGTCGGGGTCGAGCGCGAAACCGCACCCGTCGTCCTGCACGAGCAGCGCGAGGGCGGCCGAGTTGTAGACCAGGCCCAGCCGGATCGTCGACGCGCCGGAGTGCCGGACGATGTTCGACAGCGCCTCCTGCGCCACGCTCAGCACGTGCTCGGCCAGCGCCCGGTCCAGCGGCACGGGCGCTCCGGCGATCACGAGCCGCGCGTCGGCGCCGCGGGCCCGCTGTGCCCAGCCCAGCTCGTCCCGCAGCGCGTCCTCGAGGGTGCGGTCCTCCAGCGGCGAATGGCCGGCGGCGCCCAGCGACCGGCGCACCTCGGTCATCGTGCTCTCGGCCTCGGCCCGCGCGCGCCGCAGGTGGCTGGTCACCCCGTCCGGTGCCAGCCGCTCGGCCTGGTCGAGCTCGGCGTTGAGGTCGACGAGGCCCTTGTCGAGCAGGCCCTGCACCTCGACGAGCAGGCGCTCGCGCTCGGCGCCGGCGGCCTGCAGGCGGGCGCGCTCCTCGGCGGCCTCGTGCGAGTTGGCGTTGACCAGCGCGACCGCCGCGTGCCGGGCGACCACGCGCAACGCGTCGGCGTCGTCGGCGCCGAACGAACGGCCGAACAGCACGCAGACGCCGATGATGCGGCCGCGCCACTCGATCGGCACCCCGATGACGGCTCGTCCTCCGTCGGCGTCGCTGAGGTGCCCACCGGCCACGTCCGCGTACCGGTCGAACCAGACCGGGCCGCGGCGGCGTACCACCTCACCGGTCATGCCCTCCGTCAGCGGAAAGACGCGCCCGGACCGGCACTTGACGCCGATCTCCGCCTCTTTGCGGTAGGTGCCGGCGGCCTCGTCGACGCTCGAGATCGAGCCGGCGTCGCAGTCGAGCAGCTCGGTGCACCGGCGCAGGATCCGCTCCAGCAACGGCCGTGCCAACAGCTCGCCGGCCAGCTCCTCGGCAAGGGCGTCGAGGTCCCTCACGGCGCTGCCTTCACTCCGCTCACCTCCGGCGGGTCCGGGCCACTTCTTGATCCTGGTACCGGTGCAGCGTGCCGACAACCGAAACGGCGCAGGTCAGCGGCGCTTCTTGGTGAGCCAGCGCATGACGTCCAACGCGTGTGACGCGGGATAGAGGATGGGATGGAAGACGTGTTCGATGACGTCGTCGGCGATGATCAGGGTGAGCCGCTTGTAAAGCGTCATGTCGCCCGCGGTGAACGTGGGCAGGCCCAGCGCGGCGGCCAGCGTCAGGCGGGGGTCCGGGATCAGCGGGTACGGCAGCCGCAGCCGGTGCACGAGCTCGCGCTGGTAGCCGGTGGACTGCGCGGACAGCCCGTAGACGCGCTCGGCGCCGGCCGTGCGGATCTCGGCGTGGTGGTCGCGGAACCAGGCGGGCTGCTCGTTGCCGCCGAGCGCGCCGTGCACCTCGAGCAGGCTGTTGGGCAGGTCGACGCCGGGCCGGCCGGTGAGCGGGTAGACGAAGATGACGCTGCGGCCCGGGCCCAGGGCGCCGAGGTCGACCGGTCGCCCGTCGGTGGCGTAGAAGCCGACCCGCGGCAGCCGCCGCCCGACCAGACCGTGCGGATCGCCGTCGGCCGGCGGTGCGGCCGTCACGATCTTGCCGGCGGCCGCGTCGAGGCGGGCGTTGAGGGCGTCGCGCTGGGCGGTGAGCCGGCCGATGCGCTCCTGCAGGGCGGTGATCGTGCCGCGGTAGGTGGCCAGCGCGGCGGCGCAGACGTCGGCGTCCTCGGCTCCCGCGGCGATCGACTCGACGAACGGGCGGGTCTCCTCGACGCTGAGCCCGAGCGTCATCAGCTCGCGGATCTGGGCGACCATGCGGACCGCGACCGGGTCGTACTCGCGGTAGCCGTTGCCGAGGCGCCGCGGCACGACCAGCCCGACCGACTCGTAGTAGCGCAGGGCCCGGATGGTCGTTCCCGTCCGCCGCGCCAGCTCACCCACCCGCACGCGCGTGATGGTAAACCCGGACCCTGGGGTCCGGGTCAAGCGACTTGACCTGGACCCCGAGGTGCGGGTTTAGCGTCGCGGCATGATCAAGGGCGACTTCGACTACGAGACCAACGGCCACGGGTACGCGTCGCGGCGGCGACCCGATCCGCGGATCGCCGCACTGGTCCACGCGGCGCTCGGCGACGCGCGGACCGTCCTCAACGTCGGCGCGGGCGCCGGCTCCTACGAGCCCGACGACCGGTACGTGGCCGCGGTCGAGCCGTCCGCCCGGATGCGCTCCCAGCGGCCGCCGACCGCCGTGCCGGCGCTGGACGGGGTCGCGGAGCACCTGCCGTACGACGACGACTCGTTCGACGCGGTGATGGCGATGGTCACCGTGCACCAGTGGGCGGACACCGCTCGGGGGTTGGCCGAGCTGCGCCGGGTCGCCCGCGGTCCGGTGGTCGTGCTGACCTTCGACGGCGCCGCGCTCGACCGGTTCTGGCTCGCCGCGTACGCGCCGGAGCTGATCGTCGCGGAACGCCGCCGCTATCCCGCGATCGCCACCATCGCGGACGCGATCGGGCCGACGGCCGAGGTCGTCGAGGTGCCGATCCCGATCGACTGCGTGGACGGGTTCACGGAGGCCTACTACGCGCGGCCCGAGCGGTTCCTCGACCCGGGTGTGCGGGCCGCGCAGTCCGCGTGGGGGTTCGTCGACGCGCTGGCCACCGCCCGCACCGTCGACCGGCTCAGCGCGGACCTGGCCTCGGGCGCGTGGGACGCCCGCTACGGGCACCTGCGCACGCAACCGAGCTTCACCGGCTCGTTGCGCCTGATCACGGGCTAGACGCGGGTCTTCGCCCGGGATGCGGTGCGGGACTGGGCGATCGCGCCGAGGATCAGGACGAGGAGGACGGCGCCGCCGAGCCACCAGAGCCAGGACCATCGTCCTTCGTTCTTTGCGGCGTCGGCGGCGGGCTGTGGCGGCATCTGCTGGGCCACCCGGGCCTCGACCTAGGAACCGCTCTCGTTGAGGGCGGCGTCGATCGTTCGGGCTGGGGAAACCGGTCGAGCGCGCGGATGCCGCCCGAAACAGGCAGCATC
>NZ_JBFAIU010000093.1:0-23249 GCF_040654855.1 Asanoa sp. NPDC050611 | reverse complement strand
AGCTGGTCGAGACGGTCACCCGGCAGATGGGCGCGTACGACATCTCGGGCGCGTGCCTGACCGTGCGGACGTTCCTGGACGCGCTGACCAACTGGCGCTCGCCGCTGCGCCGGCACCGGGACTGGCTCGCGGCGGCCCGCACGGGTCTCGCCGACCCGCAACTCGCCGCGGCCGCCCTCGCCTGCTTCACGGTCGCCCTGGACGCCCTCCACCGCCGCGGCGTGGGCGCCCGGGTCCAGCAGGCGGTGGCCGCGTTCATCGAGCGGTACGTGGCCCGCGGCGCCTGCCCGGCCGACGACCCGGTGCCACCGGCCACCTTCACGGAGCCCGCCCTAGGCTGACCCCGCAAGGGGTGGCTCGTGGGTCAGGGTGGTGCTCCGGCGAGGTCCAGGCGGCGGCCGGGCGTGCGCGGAGGTCGGTCGGATACCGGTGTTGTATCCGGCTGGGCTCCGCGTGCGGCCGGCCGCCGTCTGGGCCCGGCGGAGTGCCACCATGGCCCACGAGCCACCCCTACGGTAGACAGAGCGTGATCGCGCCCGGGACGGCGCGGGCCTTGAGCTTGCCCGCGGTGCCCCGGGCGCCGCCGTCGAGCTCGTAGGTGAGCGGCTCGGCCAGCTGCACCCGGATCTTGCGGCCGGCGGTCATCTTGACGAACGGGGAGCCGGCGGACCGGCCGGTGGCCATCCGGCCCAGCGTGCGCGCCCACTCGAGCGCGCCCTCGGCCGTGGCCACGCCGACCTCGAGCCGGCCGTCGTGCGGGCTCGCGTCGTCGAACGCGCGGATGCCGCCGGTGATCGTGCCGACGTTGCCGAGCAGCACGCAGCTCGCCGCGCCCGCGTACCACTCCTCGCCGTCGACGGTCACCCGCATCGGCACGGCGCCGTCGCGGACGTGCCGCACGCCGGTCCAGGCGTAGGCCACCCGGCCGAGCCGGTCCTTGAGCCCCCGGTCGGCGTCCCGGATCAGCTCGCCGTCGAACCCCGCGCCGGCCATCACCGCGAAGTGCTCGCCGTTGACGCGGCCGAGGTCCACCGCCCGGCGCCGCCCGTGCAGCCCGATCTCCACCGCCTCGGCCAGGTCCTCCGGGATGCCGAGGTTGGCGGCCAGCAGGTTGGCGGTGCCGGCCGGCAGGATGGCCAGCGGCACGTCCTTGGCGCCCGCGTGGGCCAGCGCGTCGACGGTGCGCTGCACCATGCCGTCACCGCCCCAGACGAAGATCAGCTCGGCGCCGGCGTCCAGCGCCTTGCGTACCCGCTTGGGCGCCTTGCGGCTCTTCGGCACCTCGTACCAGATCGGTTCGATGATGCCGGCGTCCGCGAGCACCCGCCGCAGCTCCGGCAGACCGCCGCCGAGACTCTTCTTCCGATGCGCGACCACCGCGACCTTGTCACCCATGCCGACCGGTTTACCCAGGCGGCGACGTCGGTACGCCCGTGGCCAGCGTGCCGAACTCGGCGTGCCGCAGCACGCCCGGCCACTGTGGCCCGTTGTTGCGCAGGAAGTACTCGATCCCCGTGTCCCAGGTGTGCCCGCCGGCCCGGCGGTGGTAGATGTAGCCCAGCGGGTGGGTCCGGTAGATCAGCCCGCCGGACCGGCTGACCCGCTCGATCAGGCCGCGGTCGATCGACCGGGGCACCGGCCGCCACCCGCCGATCTCCTCGAGGTCGCCCCGGCTGATCAGCATCGTCCCGCCCGCCACCACCGATGCGTAGTTCTCCGCCGCGCCCTCGCGCCGGACGGTGATGCCCAAGGCGTGCAGGTGCACGAAGTCGGCGGCCTTGCCGACCAGCGTCGCGCCCGAGACCAGCCGGGCGAGCACCAGGTCCCAGACGTGCTCCGGGCCGTAACTGTCGTCGTCGTCGAACTTGGTGATCAGGCTGCCCCGGGCCCGGGTGGTGGCGCGGCCGATCGCCTCGCCGAAGCCGAGGCGCTCCTCGGGCCCGATCGTCACCAGCTCGATGGGCCGGGAGCAGCGGGCCAGCCGGCCGAGCAGCTCCGCCGACGGGTGCGCGCCGTGCAGGCACAGCACGATCTCCAGGTCGGGGTAGGTCTGCCGCTCGATGGCCTCGACCGTCTCGGCCACGTGCTCGGGCCGGCGGGTCACCAGCAGCACGCTGACCGGTGGCGGGGCGGCCAGGGCCGGGAACGTCTCCCCGGCCAGCCTGGGCAGCGCGAAGGCCGTGGCGTGCCGGCGCAGCGCCGCGCGCCGCTGGCGCACCGCCCGGACCTCCCACTCCAGGTCGTCCGCGGCCGCGGGCGGCAGGTCGCCGACCACGAGCGCGCGCAGCTCGTCCGCGAGCAGCGCGGCGACCGGCGGCCGCAGGTCGGGCGCGTGCACGAGGACGCCGGCGGCGGCCAGCCGGACGAGCACGGCGGCCTCCCGCGCGGGATAGACGCACGGCACCCGGCCGCACCGCACGACGCCGATCTCCGCGAGCGCGGCCACGTCGGACGCGGGCAGCCGGTGGTCGTCCATCCGGCCGCGCACCAACGGCCCGGCGGGCCCGTTGATCCACCAGCTGTCCTCCGTCATGACCAGCTCGCCGCGGGCCACGCGCCGCCCGAACGGGCCGTAGCGGCCGATGCAGGCCGAGTGCTCGACGTCGACCAGCACCGCCCCACTGGCGCCGACGGCGCCGGCCCGCAGCACGCCGCCGTAGAGCCGCTCCGGGGGCGGGTCGTCCGCACCCGCCGGCGGCAGGGCGGCGCCGTCGGCGCTCAGCACCAGGTCGTGCGGCCGGATGTCCGCGTCGGTCGGCAGCTCGCCGGTGACCACCGCGACGTTCGCGGTCGCGCCGACCCACGGCGGCGCGACCTCCTGTGCGGTGATGTCGGCGCTGACGGCCCGGGGCAGCGGGCGGACCGAGCTGAACACCGGCAGCACCGCCATGATCAGCTTGCGGAGCGGGGCCGGCCGGCGCAGCTCCAGGGCGACCGTGGCCCGGCCGTGGTCGGCGGCGGGCAGGTCGATGCGGTGCGAGAGCAGGTGCGGGATCGGTCCGAGCCGGCCCGACCAGGTCTGCCGCGGGTTGTCCCAGCGGTCGACGAATACCGTCAACTTGCGCACCATCGTGGCGCCCGCCGGGTGGTCGAGCAGCCCGCGGAGGTCGGCCAGCGTGGCGGCGCCGACGCACATCGAGGTGACCAGGGTGCCGGCGCGCAGCGGTCCGGCCGGGCTGCGCGGCGACTCGATGACGCTGCACGGCGCGCCGATCATCCGGACGGGCCAGCCGCGGCGGACCCGCGCGGCCCGCGGGCCCGCGAAGATCCGCCAGCGGTGTATCCGAGCGGCAGCCACGCAACTTAACGTACGTCCAGTCCGTGGCGATTTCTGCTGGTTACACTCACCACCGTGCCGACTCCACCCGACACACCCGTCCGGATCTTCCGGAACGACTGGAGCGTGCTGCAGCCGCCGGAGATCGGCGGCTGGACGCCGACGCGTACGGTCTCGGTCGTCATCCCGGCCCACAACTGCCAGGAGTCGCTGAACCTGACGCTGGCCTCGCTGGCCCGGCAGACGTACCCGGCCGACCTGCTCGAAGTCGTGATCGCCGACGACAACAGCGAGCCGCCGATCGAGCTGCCCAAGATCCGCCCCGAGAACTGCCGCATCGTCCGGGTCGGCGACCACTCCGCCGGCTGGGGCCGGGCCAACGCGCTGCACGTCGGCGCCACGAACAGCACCGGCGAGATCATCCACTGGCTCGACGCAGACATGGTCGTCTTCCCCGAACACGTCGAAGCACAGGCCCGCTGGCACCACGTCAGCGACGAGGTCGTGACGCTCGGCTTCAAGCGCTTCGTGACCGGCTGGTCCACACCGGAGGAGGTCGCCGAGCGCTGCGCGGCCCGCACGATCGACACGCTGTTCGCGCTGGACGACACCGAGCCGCACGACTACATCGAGAAGATCATCAGCGACACCGACCAGCTGCGGGCCGGCGACCACCTCAACTTCCGCGCCCACGTCGGCGCGACCGCCGCGCTCACCCGCCGGCTCTACGAGGAGACCGGCGGGCTCGACACCGACCTGCGGCTCGGCGAGGACACCGAGTTCGGCTACCGGCTGACCCAGGCCGGCGCGGCCTTCGTGCCGGAGCCGAAGGCGGGCAGCTGGCACATGGGACCCTCGAACATGATGCGGCGGGGCGAGGAGCTGCGCCGCTACAACTGGCCGTTCCTGGCCGACCTGATGCCGCATCCGCGCTGGCTGCGCTCGGTCGGCAACCGCGGCTGGCAGGTGCCGCTGGTGACCGCCGTGGTCGCGGCGGAGGGCAGCTTCGAGCTGATCAAGACCTGCGTCGACCTTTTGCTGATGAGCGACCTGACCGACCTGCGGGTGCTGCTCGTGGCGGACTGGGCGGCACTGTCGGACGGGCGGATGGCGGTGCTCCAGGACCCGAACCTCGACCTCCGGCTGGTCGAGGCGACCTACCGGCACGAGCCCCGGGTCGCCCTCGTCTCGACCGCGCCGGCCGACGCCTTTCCGTCGCCCTACCTGGTCCGCGTGCCCGTCACCGCCGGCGTCGACGCCAACACCGTGCGGCGGCTGGTCAACGTGGCCGACCGGTGGCAGGTCGGCCTGGTGCGGGTGCTCTCGCCCAAGGCCAGCTCGCCGGAACACACGGTGGCCCTGTGGCGCACCTCGGCGCTGCGCCGGGCCGCCCGGGTGAAGCACCCCGACGAGTCCTGGGAGAAGGCCGTGCTGTCCGTGGCCGGCGAGCGCTGGGTCAGCGCCCGCGACTTCGCCCTCGTCAACCTCGGCGAGTGGCCGGAGGACCAACTCGTGTCGCCGAAGCCGCGGCTGGTGGGCCGGCCGACCCTGGGCAACAAGGTCAGCTTCGTCGGCGTCGACACGATCCCCGTCGGCGGCGCCCGCTCCCTCGCGCTGGCGACCCGGTTCGTGGCCCGCCGCGCGGTCACGGCTGTGGGCCGCAAGCTACGCACGCGGCGCGCGGACTGAGCCACGGCGGCGGCCCCGTGCCGCGCGGACTAGGCCACGGCGGTCAGCCGCAACACACCACGCTCGTCGGTGTCCACCACGAACGGGCCGGCCGGGGCCGGTGTCCAGCGCAGCCGGGCGAGCAGCGGCGCGCTCGTGCCGTCAGGCCCCCGCAGCGCCGTGCGCCAGGTGTCCGGCGGCTCACCCGGCACCGCCGGCGTGCCGATCCCGGCCACCAGATCGACCATCGGCACCCGGGCGATCCACTTCGGACCGGCGATGACGAGCGGAAAGGTCATCGACGGTACGCCCGGCGCCCGCTCGAACCGGATCTCGGTGCCCGGCGGCAGCTCCCCGAACCCGTCGACGTAGAGGTCGCCGACATCCTCACCCGCCTCGGCCGCGAACACCGTCGGACGCTCGACGACGACCCGCAGCACCCCGCCCCGCACCACGGGCGCGACCAGCGTGTCCCGGTCGACCCACCGGCACGGCAGCGCGACGGGATCGGTCACCGGCAGCGGCCCCTTGGGCGGCGCCGCGTTGACCGTCCATTCGCCGGGCACCCAGCCCTCCCGGCCGCGCAGCCGGGACACGCGCAGCGTGCCCGCCCCGCCGACGGCCGGCACCACCACCGCCCGGTTCGCCGGTGCGGCCTCGCGCAGCCAGAGCAGGGCCAGCGGGGCGGCGGCGACGCCCAGCCGGAGCCGGTTTCCGGACCAGCTCACCGCCGCGGCCCGGACCTTCGACGGCGCAGGGTCCCGCCAGGCGTCCATCCCCGGCTTTGCTCTGCAGCCATATACGCATCGCTGGTCAGCGGCGGTGATGCGGATATGGGTGCAGAGCAAAGCGGGGCGCGAGGCGACCAGGCCGACCAGCGAGTCCAGGTCGCCGTCCCGCGCGAGGCGCCACGCCGTGGCCAGCCGGCTCGGCAGCCGGGTCAGCACCGCGGCGTCCACATCGGCCAGGAACGCGCTGGCGAGCTTGCGGAACCGGGCCCGATAGGCGTCGTCGACGTCGGGCAGCACCTCGAGCACGAGCCGCAGGTCGCTCTGCAGCGCGGTCTCGGCGTACCAGGTCGCGAGCTCACCGTCCAACGCGGACAGCGCGCGGTTCACGGCGGCGAAGCGATCTTCGAGGTTGCGCGGCTCGGCCATCCGCTGGCTGATCGACGGGTCACCCGCCGGCCGCTGCCGCCAGTAGTAGACCGGCACGTGGAGCACGTCCACCGCGCGCGCCCGCCCGTACGCCGGGATGGTCACCGGAATGTCCTCGTAGCGCACGCCCTCCGGGAACCGCGTGTCGCCCCAGAACGATCGACGCCACACCTTGTTGCAGGCGAGCCGGTCGTAGAGCAGGTAGCGGTGCTCGCGCGGGTCGGCCGCCAGCCGGGTGACCCGGTGCGTGCCCCGGTGCAGCGGCGAGGGCGCCAGCTCGCCGTCGGTGAGCAACGCGACGTTGCCGCTCGCGAAGTCCGACCCGGTCTGTTCCAGGGCGTTGACCAACACCTCGAAGGCGTACGCCGGCAGCACGTCATCGGCATCGACGAAGGCGAGGTAGTCCCCCGTGGCCAGCGCCGCACCGGCGTTGCGGGCGGCGCCGAGCCCCCGGTTGGCCTGCCGCACCAGCCGGAACCGCGGGTCCCGCGCGGGCCAGGCCGCCGCCAGCTCCCCGCTGCCGTCCGTCGAGCCGTCGTCGACCAGCACCACGTCGAGGTCGCGGTAGGTCTGCCGGGCCAGCGACCCGAGGCAGCTGTCCAGGTATGGAGCGACGTTGTGCACCGGAACGACGACGGTCAGCATGATCAGGCCCGGAACACCGTCGTGACGACCCGCTCGGCGGACCGGCCGTCCTCCAGCGCCGTGAACCGGTGCCGGAACTCCGTGCGGGCCTTGGTCGCCGCGTCGCTCTCGAACGCGCCGGTGCGCAGCGTGTCGACCAGGTCGTCGAGGGTCAGCGCGACCGCGCCCGGCGGCTCGGCGACGATGTCGAAGTAGACGCCCCGGATCATCCGGTACGCCTCCCAGTCCGGCGCGTAGATGATGATCGGCCGGTCGAGGACCGCGTAGTCGAACATCACCGACGAGTAGTCCGTGACCAGCACGTCCGCGGCGAGGTAAAGGTCCTCGACGGACGGGTGCGCGGAGACGTCGCGGACGCCCGGCAGGTCGACCGGGTCCGGCGCGGTGCCGGCCCGGTCGCGGAAGTAGTGGCTGCGCATCAGCAGAACCGCGTCCGGCCCGGCCGCCGCGCGGACCCGCTCCGGGTCGAACGGCGGGTGGTAGCCCGGCAGGTGCTCCCGGTGGGTCGCGGCGTAGAGCACGACCCGCTGCCCGGGCTCGATGCCCAGCTCCGCGCGCACCCGGGCCACCTCGTCGGCGGTCGCCCGGGCCAGCCGGTCGTTGCGCGGGTAGCCGGTCTCCAGTGTGCGATAGCGGCACGGGTACGCCCGCTCCCACATCTGGGTCGTGAAGGCGTTCGCGGTGACGCTGTAGTCCCAGCGGTCCGCCCGGCGGAGTTGCCCCGCGAAGTCGGCATCCTGCACGCCGCCCGGGTACTGCTGCTGGTCGATGCCCATCACCTTGAGGGGCGTGCCGTGGTGGGTCATCACGTGCGTGCTGCCCAGCCGTTTGACCACGTAGTTGGGCCAGTTCACGTTGTTGACGAGGTACGTCGCCTGGGCCAGGGCCCGGAAGTACGGCCGGGTGCCGGCGACCACGTAGGGCACGCCGGCCGGGAGCGTGTGTACCTTGTCGCGGCGGACCACCCAGACACCGCGTATGCCCGGCGCCAGGTCCTTGGCCGTCTCGTAGATTGCCGCCGGGTTGCAGGCGTAGCCGCGGTACCAGTAGGCGGCATACAGGGCCAGCGTCGGATCGAGCGGCCGGCGCAGCTCGGCGTGGTAGTACGCCCGCAGCACCGCGGCCCGGCCGAGCCTGGCCACCCGCTTGCCGCGCCGGCCGGCGCGCACCGCGACCTCGCCGGTCGCCCGGGCGTCCCGCGCGCGCCGGAAGCCGAACCGCAGCGCCTGGAACGTGCGGTGCCGCCCGCCGGCAACGAGGCGGTGCTTGACGCCCTCCATGCCGCCCGGCACCGGGTAGCCGCCATGTGGCAGGTAGCGGTGGTAGTGCACGGTCATCTCGGCGAAGAACCGGGCGCGCAGCTCGTCGGGCAGCCGGTCCTCGTTGCCGCGTACGACGAGGAAGTGCCAGATCATCCGGCGGAACAGCAGCTTGCGCAGCAGCGCGGCGCCGGGCCGGCCGTCGTCGAACGTGTCGAAGACCTCGGACCAGTTGGTGAAGATCGCGAAGTGCCCTTCGCAGACGGTACGGGTGGCCGCCCCGATCCGCCGCTGCCGGTAGTGCACGCCGATCCGGTCGAGGAGGGTGATCCGGTCGGCCGCCATCAGCACGCGGTAGGTGAACGGGATGTCCTCGTACCAGCCGGCCCGGAACTGGAAGCCGGTGGCGAGCAGCAGCGACCGTCGGACGATCTTGTTCCACGGGGTGTGCAGGATCTCGATCGCGCGCGGCCACTCGTGCAGGGCGAACACCTCGGGCGTGGCGGCGAACCGGTTCAGCGAAGGATCGACGCGGCCGTCCCAGTGCGCCCGCATGTGGTCGACGATCACGACGTCGGGGTCGAGGTGGGCGATCCGGGCGGCGACCGCGGCCACGATGCCGTCGGCGAGCCAGTCGTCGCTGTCGACGAACCAGACGTAGTCGCCGGTGGCGAGTTCCAGGCCGCGGTTGCGGGCCGGGCCCTGGCCGCCGTTGCGCTCCAGCGTCAGCACGGTGACCCGCGGGTCCCGGGCGGCGTACTCGGCGAGGATCTCGGCGCTGCCGTCCGTCGAGCGGTCGTCGACCGCGATCACTTCGATCGGCACCGACCGGTCCGCGAGCACGGAGTCCAGGCACTGCCGCAGGTACGACCGGACGTTGTAGACCGGAACGATGAAGCTGATCAGACGGCTGCCGTCTCCGCCCGGTTGCGCCACCAGATCACACTGCCCAACACAAAAGTAGACAACAGGTAGAAACCGATCGTAACGGTCGTTCCTGTCGCCTGGCCGAAGGCAGAGCCGAGCGCCATCACCAGCACCCGTGCGTCCCAGCCGAGTCCCCACCGGTGCAACCAGCCGCCGGCCTCGCGTTTCTCCAGGCGAGCGGTGAGGTCGTAGTGCCAGAGCGCGAGCGCGAAGAGCAACACGAACGTGCACCAGAACGGCACGTCGTAGGCCACGCCGATCGCGATCACGAAGAGGTACTCGGCGGCCCGCAGCGCGGCGGGCACGAGGAAGTGCAGGGGTCGGGAGTGCGCCGCGCCGGCCGGCAGGGCGGCCACGAGCAGCGCGACGGCGGCGCTCAGGGTCACCGTGCGCAGTTCGCCACCATCGAGTCCGGCGTACGCGGCCGCGAGGAAGAGCGCGCCGACCACCACCGCGGCGCCGGCGCCGGCCAGCGGCCCGCCGACCCCGAACCGGCTCAGCTGCCGGCCCAGGGGGCCGTCGTCCCGCTGCTCGGTCGCGACGACGCCGGCGAACGCGGACACCCGCATGCCACGGGCCCGCAGGGTACGCAGCGCGAGCGTGTAGGCGAACGCGACCACGATGCCGGCGAGCACGCCGATCAGCGCAACCCGCGGGCCAAACACGGCGCCGAGCAGCGCCATCGCCGCCCACCGCTCGCCGATCGGGAACGCGGCGGTGCGCTTGAGCCAGTAGCCCACGGAGCCCGTGTCGGCGCGCACCCGGGCGGAGACAGCGCCGAGCCGGCCGGCGACACCGCCGCCCGCCTCCGGCCTCGCGGGCGCCCGGGCGGCGACGTCGTGCAGGGTCCCGTACCAGGTGTCGGTCATGTGCCGGACGGTCTGCAGCGCGATCGCGGCGATGGCGAGCTTCCAGGCGCCGGCCCCGCCCGCACCGACGGCCAGGCCGGCGTAGACGAGGTATTCCTTGGCCCGGTCGGCCACCGTGTCCAGCCAGCCACCGAACACGCTGAACGTGCGGGTGTAGCGGGCGAGCTGGCCGTCGACGCAGTCCAGCACGAAGCCCAGGTAGAGCAGGACGCCGGCGAGCAGCCAGGCCGGCCGGGAGCCGCCGTAGCCGAACAGCCCCGCCGCGGCGGCCACGACCACCACGGAGATCGCCGTGACGCCGGTGGGCGTCAGACGCAGGCGGGCCGCCGCCTTCGTCACGTACGGCGACCAGGTGCTGACGAAATAGGTCGTGAAGAAGTCGTCCTGCTCCTTCACCGCGAGGCGCAGCTCGGCCCGCTCGGAGTCGACCTCGGCCACGGCGGCGAGCGCGGCGGGGATCTCCGCCGGGAAGGCGACCCGGCGCGCCACCAGCAGGCGCACCCGGTGCGCGCTGACCGTGGCGCCGTTGGCCAGCAGGTCGGCCACCAGCTTGCCGAACGGGTCGGCGAGCAGCGGAAGGTCGGCGACGCCGACCCGGACGAGCCCGCCGGCCACCCCCGTCGGGCTGTCGCCGGGCACGAGCTGGCCGCGTTCCTGGTGGACCGGCTCGCCCGGGCCGTCGGGCAGCACCAGCGCGACCGTGCCCGGGCCCGGCACGGTGGCCACGTGGCGGATCACCGCGTCGTGGGCGACCAGGTCGCCGGCGCAGATCAGCACCGGCTCGGCCAGGCCGACCGGGAGCTCGTCGTAGATCTCGCGGGCACCGGCCGCGCGGAGCTGGGCGGCGAGCCGATCCCGCAGGGCCGGGTCGGGCCCCGGCAACAGGACCGCCACCGTCATGCGCGCACCACCCCGTTGTAGGCGTCGAGGGCGTCCTGAACCGTACCGTCCGTGACCAACTTGCCCTGCTCGAAGTAGAGACCGCGGTTGCAGAACCGGGTCAGGTCGTTCTCGTTGTGCGACACCAGCACCAGCGTGCGGCCGTCCGCGAGCAGGCGTTCGATGGTCACGTAGCACTTCTTGCGGAACTCGGCGTCGCCGACGGCCATCACCTCGTCGACCAGCAGGATCGGGTGCGACAGCCGGGCGATCACGGAGAAGCCGAGCCGCACCTTCATGCCCGACGAGTAGTGCCGGACCGGGGTGTCGATCGCCTTGCTCACCTGCTCACCGGCGAAGTCGACGATCTCGTCGAAGTGCTTCTTGAGGAAGCTGCTGGACAGGCCGTGCAGCGACCCGACCAGGTGCACGTTCTCGCGGCCGGTCAGCTCGTTGGAGAAGCCCGCGGAGAGCTCGAGCAGCGGCGCCACCTTGCCGCGCACGATGATCTTGCCCTCGTCCGGGATAAGCACACCGGCGATCAACCGCAGCAGCGTGCTCTTGCCCGTGCCGTTGCGGCCGACGATGCCGAGCGCGTCGCCCGGGCGCACCGCGAAGCTGACGTCGCGCAGCGGCCAGAACTCGCCCGCGTTGGGCTGGCGGCCGCCGCGGTGGATGAACAGCTCGCGAAGCCGGAGCTGCCGCCGGCGGTTGCGGACGAACTTCACGCCGAGCCCCTGAGCCTCGATCATCGGCGTCGCCATCACAGCTCCTTGAGGACGGCGGGTTCGAGGCGGCGGAACACGAACCAGCCGCCGAGCAGCAGGACCACGCTGGCCACGACCGTGACGGCCAGCAGGGTCGCGCTCGGGAACATCTGGGGGTACCACACGGCGTGGTAGAGCTCCATGATGCCGACCAGCGGATTCAGCTCGTACGTGTCCTTGATCCAGCCAGGCATGTCGGCGGCCCGCACCAGCGCCAGCGGATAGATGATCGGCGTCGCGTAGAACAGCACCCGCAGGCCGAGGCGCATCAGCCGCTCGACGTCGCGGAGCAGCACGTTGAGTGACGAGAGCAGCAGCGCGAGCCCGGTCAGGAAGACCGTCTGCAGCACCACCGCGAGCGGCAGCGCGAGCAGTTGCCAGTCGAAGTGCAGCTCGCCGAAGACGACGGCGAGGATGATCAGGATCGGCAGGCCGGCGAGGAACTCGGCGAACCGGCCGAGCACCCGGCCGATCGGGAACACCTGCCGGGCCACCTTCATCGTCGTGATCAGCCGGGCCTGGCCGGTGAGCGCGCTGGTCGCCTCGCCCATCGCCGCGTTGGCCCAGGACCAGGCGAAGATGCCGGTGATCAGGAACAACGGGTACGAGTCGGACGCGGGACCCAGGTGGCGGTCCGCACCCGTGCCGTACAGGACACCGAAGACGAACCAGTAGATCGCGGCGACGCCCAGCGGCTCGATCAATGACCAGAGGTAACCGAGGAACGACTGCTGGTATTTGACCGCGAGGTCCCGGCGGATCAGCAGACCGAGGGCGTTGCGGTTTTCCCACAACGTCACCACGCTCGATGTCACAGCCGCCTCCGCCCGCGTGTGCAACCCGACGGGCACGGCCAGCCGTCGACGCGCCATAGGTTAGCAGTCAGTAAACCCTGGCTAGCGGTAAAGCGGCCGGGCGGTCAGCACTCGATGACGTTGACCGCGAGCCCGCCGCGGGCGGTCTCCTTGTACTTGATCTTCATGTCGGCGCCGGTCTCCCGCATGGTCTTGATGACCTTGTCCAGCGAGACGTGGTGCACCCCGTCGCCGCGCAGCGCGAGCCGGGCCGCGGTGATCGCCTTGATGCTCGCCACCGCGTTGCGCTCGATGCACGGGATCTGCACGAGGCCGCCGACCGGGTCGCAGGTCAGGCCCAGGTTGTGCTCCATGCCGATCTCCGCGGCGTT
This sequence comes from Asanoa sp. NPDC050611, assembly GCF_040654855.1. Classification (NCBI taxonomy): domain Bacteria; kingdom Bacillati; phylum Actinomycetota; class Actinomycetes; order Micromonosporales; family Micromonosporaceae; genus Asanoa; species Asanoa sp. NPDC050611. The sequence goes on along the minus strand of NZ_JBFAIU010000093.1, from coordinate 10,615 downwards.
CTCCACCTGCTCGGGCGTGCCGCCGAGCGCTTCGGCCAGCCCGGCGGCCGCCATCGAGCAGGCCGACCCGACCTCGCCCTGGCAGCCGACCTCGGCGCCGGAGATCGAGGCGTTCTCCTTGAACAGCACGCCGATCGCCGCCGCGGCGAGCAGGAAACGGACGACGCCGTCCGCGTTCGCCTCCGGCACGAACCGGGTGTAGTAGTGCAGGACGGCCGGGATGATGCCGGCGGCGCCGTTGGTCGGCGCGGTCACCACGCGCCCGCCGGCGGCGTTCTCCTCGTTGACGGCCAGCGCGAACAGGGTCACCCAGTCCATCACCCGCAGCGGATCGCCGGCCAGCTCGGAGCGGAGCTTGCGGTGCAGCTCGGCCGCCCGCCGGCGGACCTTGAGCCCGCCCGGCAGCGTCCCGTCGCGTTCGCAACCGCGCTCGACGCATTCCCGCATGACCCGCCAGATGTCCAGCAGCCCGGCGCGGACCTCCGCCTCGGAACGCCAGGCCAGCTCGTTGGCCAGCATGACGTCGGAGATCGAACCCCCGGCTTCGGCGGTACGCGCGAGCAGCTCGGCCCCGGTGCTGAACGGATAGCGGACCGGGGTGGTGTCCGGCTTGATCCGGTCGGCGCCGGCCGCCTCCTCGTCGACCACGAACCCGCCGCCGACCGAGTAGTAGGTGCGCTCGCGCAGCAGCTCGCCGGCGGCGTCGAAGGCCGCGAAGGTCATGCCGTTCGGGTGGTAGGGCAGCGAGCGACGGCGGTGCAGGACCACGTCCTCGGCCGGGTCGAAGTCGATCTCGTGGCGGCCGAGCAGGGCCAGTCGCCGGCTCTCCGTGGTGCGGGTGACCAGCTTCGGCACCTCGTCGGTGTCGACCTCCTCGGGCGTCTCGCCGGCCAGCCCGAGCACGACGGCCCGGTCGCTGCCGTGCCCGTGGCCGGTGGCGCCGAGCGAGCCGAACAGCTCCGCCCGGACCCGGGCCGTGCCGGCCAGCACCGCGTCGTCGGCCAGCCCGGCCACGAACGTGCGGGCCGCCCGCATGGGGCCGACCGTGTGCGAGCTCGACGGTCCGATACCGACCGTGAAGAGGTCGAAGGCGCTGATCACCGGCGTGCTCCATTCTTCTGCCGCCGCGCGCGAGCATACGCGCGCAATCGGGGTACTCCCTACGGGAAGCGGAAGCCCGAAATCCATCTGCGGACCGAGGGCGGGCTTGATGTCCGTTTCTACCGTTGGTATCAGGACCGAATGAAGGGAAAGGGACTTACAGATGAGACTCGTCCGCCCCCGCGACGACCGTTGGATCGCCGGCGTGTGCAGCGGGCTGGCCCGCCGCTTCGGGATGCGACCGAACACGATGCGCCTGATTTTCGTGCTGTCCTGCCTGCTGCCAGGGCCCCAGGTGCTCATCTACCTGGCCCTCTGGATCCTGATGCCGGACGAGGGCCGCTACCACGCCCACGCCTGACCCTCCCCACGTACGGGCCCCTCAGCGCGCAGGGGCCCGTGCGGCTTTACGGCGTGGTGTAGGTGATGGTGACCGTCTCGTAGCCGAGCGACTTGAGCATGCCTTCGAGCATCGACTTGGTGTTGGCCCGGGCCCGGTCCTGCAGGCCACTGTCGACCGCCGCCGCCTTGATCTTGTCCTCGGCGAGCTGGTAGACCTCCTGCTGCTGGTTCGGGTCGCGCTTGATGAGGTCACCGAGCCGGTTGGCCAGCCCACGCTCCTCGGCGAAGATATAGCTGTCCTGGGTGTTGAGGTTGACCTCGCCCAGTTGCGGCGCCGGGAGCTTGACCTCGACGGACTTGCCGTCGGCCGATTCCACGATCGCGCCCTCGCCGATCTTGCCGAAGTCGACGTACGCCTCGACCGAGCCGACCCCGACGAACAGGGTGCGCTCGTTGAGCAGGAACTCGGGGATGTTGTCGCGGCTGGTCTGCTTGTCGACGATGACCTGGAAGTTGCCTTCGGCCGCGACGTAGCGGCTCAGGTCCTGGATCGACTTGAGCAGCGGCGGCTGGCTGCGGTCGGTGGTCTCCTGGGCGAACGGGTTGCGCCAGCTCGGCAGCAGGTCGGCGGCCTTGAGCGCGAAGCCGCCGGCGACCAGCACGACGACGATCGCGGCCAGCCAGATCAGGCCGCGCCACCGCGGCCGGCGCTCCGCCTGGTCGGTCCAGGCCGGCTCGTCAGGTTGCCGGTCGTCGGTCTTGGTGTTGACCTCGGGGTACTCGCGGGTGGGCTCCGTATTGGTCATTTGTCCACCTCACCGTCCTTCTGCGAACAGTTTCCCCGATGCGCGCCACCCCTAAACGAAGGCCGACAGCCCCGTCAGCTTCTGGCCGATCACGAGCTGGTGCACCTCGCTCGTGCCCTCGTACGTGAGCACGCTCTCCAGGTTGTTCGCGTGCCGCATCACCGGATATTCGGCGCTGATCCCGTTGGCACCGAGGATCGTGCGGCACTGCCTGGCGATCGCGATCGCCTCGCGCACGTTGTTGAGCTTGCCGACGCTGACCTGCTCCGGGCGCAGCCGGCCACGGTCGGCCAGCGTGCCGAGGTGGCGCGCCAGCAGGTAGCCCTTCTGCAGCTCCAGCGCCATGTCGGCGAGCTTGGCCTGGGTGAGCTGGAACCCGGCGATCGGGCGGCCGAACTGCTCGCGGCTCGTGGCGTAGTCGATCGCGGTCGTCAGGCAGTCCCGGGCGGCGCCGAGCGCGCCCCAGATGATGCCGTAGCGCGCCTCGGTCAGGCACGACAGCGGCGCCTTGAGCCCCTCCGCGCCGGGCAGCCGGGCGTCGTCGGGCAGCCGGACGTCGTCGAGCACGATCTCGCCGGTCGACGAGGCCCGCAGTGACATCTTGTGCTTGATCTCGCGGGCCGTCACGCCCGGCGTGTCCATCGGCACCGCGAAGCCGCGGATGCCGTCGTCGGTGCGCGCCCAGACCACCGCGACGTCGGCGACGGGCGCGTTGGTGATCCACATCTTGCCGCCGCTGAGCACCCAGTCGGAGCCGTCGCGGCGGGCCCGGGTGGCCATCCCGGCCGGGTCGGAGCCGTGGTCGGGCTCGGTCAGCCCGAAGCAGCCGATCGCCTCGCCGGCGGCCATCGGCGGCAGCCAGCGCTGGCGCTGCTCCGCGGAGCCGTAGCGGTGGATGGCGAACATGGCCAGCGAACCCTGCACGGAGACCAGCGAGCGGACGCCCGAGTCGCCCGCCTCCAGCTCCAGGCAGGCCAGGCCGTACGCGGTCGCCGTGGCACCGGCGCAGCCGTAACCGGTCAGGTGCATCCCGAGCAGGCCGAGCTTGCCGAACTCGGCGGCGAGCTCCCGGACCGGCACGCGGCCGTCCTCGTACCAGCCGGCGACGTGCGGTCGGACCCGCTCGTCGACCACCTGGCGCACGACCGCGCGCATGTCGCGGTCTTCGGCGGACAGGGTCCCATCGAGGTCGAGCAGCTCCAGCGGGTCCATGCCGCTCACCTTATTCGGTGGGCAGCATCAGCACCCGGGCGTGGATCTGGTTGCGCTGCTGCAGCGCGGCCCGCAGCGCGCGGTGCAGGCCGTCCTCCAGGTAGAGGCCGCCCTGCCACTGCACCACGTGCGGGAACAGGTCGCCGTAGAACGTCGAGTCCTCGGCCAGCAGCTTGTCGAGCGCCAGCTCGCGCTTCGTGGTGATGAGCTGGTCGAGCCGCAGGGGCCGCGGTGGGATCTCCGACCACTGCTTCAGCGTCAAGCCGTGCTCCGGGTAGGGGCGGCCGTCACGCACCGACTTGAAGATCACGCGCCGCTCCTCTCGGCTAGGTGGCTGCCCGCCAGCTGGCTCAGCCTATCGACCCGCGCAACGACGGAGCCCGGGCCTGATCTCACGGTGCGGACCAGCGCCCCCGGTGCACCACCTGATCAACTGAACGCCGGCCCCTTCTCAGTGACGGCGACAGCCGATCGGGTGCCCGGTAACCGACGGTCACGGCACCGATCGGGGTGAACTCCGCCGGCACTTCGAACGCCTTTCGGAACCGGTCCACGCATTGCCCCGGAATTCCGAAAAAACACGCGCCGAGCCCCTCGTCGACGGCCGTCAGCAGCATCAGCAGGGCGGCCATGCCGGTGTCGACGTCCCAGTACGGCACCGGCCAGCGGCCCGGGTCGCGGTCGGTCCAGCCCTTGTCCGGCTCGGCGTAGCGGTCGAGGTAGGCCGACCGGTTGGAGTGCGGCACGACCACGAGTGGCGCCCGGCGCATGCCGTCGAGCCAGCCGCTCGGGCCCCACGCGTCGGGGGTGGTCGCCGCCCAGAACGCGTCGCGGTCGGCCGGCTCGTCGAGCACCAAAAAGCCCCAGCCCTGCGAGAAGCCCGCCGACGGCGCGTGGATCGCGTGGTTCAGCAGCCGGTCGACCACCGCGGCCGGCACCGGCCGGTCAGGGTCGTAGTTGCGGACCATCCGCCGCTTGCGGACGACCTCGCCGAACTCCATCACAAGCCTCCCCGCTGGCTGGTCTCGCAACCTATCGGGCGGCGCGGCTATCCGTCCAGCGAGACCGTCACACCCCAGCTCGCCGACCAGGTGTCGCCGGGTTCGAGCACGATCACGTCGTGGCCCGAGCGGAACGCGTCCGGCGGGCAGGTCTGCGGCTCGACGGCCACGGCCCGGCGGTGCCGGTCGCCGTGCAGCGTGTCGGAGGTGAACACCACCCACCACTTGAATGCCTCGCCGGCCCAGATCCGCACCGTGCGGGCGCCGTCCGACAGGCGCACCGACGAGGTGCCGTCGGGGTCCCGCTCGACGTCGCCGAACGCGTTGTCGAGCACCTGGGCGCCGATCCGCCGCGGCTCGGTGAAGTCGTACTCGCCGCCGGTCACCTTGGCCGCGCCGATCGGCAGGAGGCGGCCGTCGAAGAGCACCCGGCTGCGGGCCGGCACGGTCAGCGTGAGGTCGTCGACCGCGGTGCCGGGCAGCCGGAAGTAGGGGTGCGCGGCCAGCCCGAACGGCGCGGCGCCCACGCCGACGTTGGTCGCCTCGTGGTCGACCCGCAGGCCGTCCGGTCCCAGCGTGTAGCGGGTGCGCAGGGTGACCTGCCAGGGGTAGCCGACCTGCGCGGGCAGCGCGCACTCGATCAGCACCGAAGCCTCCGTGCGCTCGACCAGCTGCCAGCGCTGCCAGGCGACCAGGCCGTGGATCGCGTTGTGCTTGGCCGGCTCGGTGATCGGGAGCTGGTGGGCCTCGCCGCCGAAGGTGTAGCGGCCGTCCCGGATCCGGCTCGGCCACGGCGCCAGCACGTGACCGGAGCTGCCGGGCGGGAGTTCGTCCTCGGCGTACCCGTCGAGGTAGTCCACCCCGCCGGCGCGGTAGGCGCGCAGGCCGCCGCCCACCTCCACGACGACGGCCTCCTGGCCGTCGGCGGCGATCGTCCACTGTGTTCCGGATAGCGGCGGGGCGGTGCGGTTGGTCATGGGCCGGACGATATCGGTTCCGGGGCCGGCGCGGGCCGCGGGTCCGGCTCGGGGTCCGGGCTGCGGTAGCGGGTCAGCGCGGGGAAGACCAGCGCCAGCGCGATCGCGAGGCCGGCGGCGGCGAACCCGCCGCCGCTGAACGCGGCGCCGACGCCCCAGAGCGCGGCCGTGCCGCCCGCCCGCAGGTCGCCCAGCCGCGGCCCGCCGGCGACGACGACCGTCATCACGCCCTGGAGCCGCCCGCGCATCTGGTCAGGGGCGTAGACCAGCAGGATCGAGTGCCGGAAGACCGCGCTGACCAGGTCGGCGGCGCCGGCGAGGGCGAGCACGACGACCATCAGCCACAGGCTGTGCGCGAAGCCGGCCAGGCCCACGAGCGCACCCCAGGCCACGACCGCGGCGACCAGCGCCAGGCCCTGCCGGCGGACCCGGCCGATCCAGCCGCTGGTGAGCCCGCCGAGCACGGAGCCGATCGCGATCGCGCTGAACAGGAAGCCGACCGCCGCACCGCCGCCGAACCGCTCGTCCGCGATCTCGGGGAACAGCGCCCGCGGCATGGCGATCGTCATCGCGATGATGTCGATCGCGAAGGAGAGCAGCAGGACAGGCGCGCCGGCCAGGTAGCGGAACCCCTCGACGACGCTGCGCAGCCCGGCCGTGGTCGCCTGGCCGACCGGCGGGATCGGTGGCAGCCGCAGCGTCGACCAGAGGCCGATGGTGAACAGCAGCGCGTCACACGCGTACGCGATGGGCAGTGCGGTGTGCAGGTCCCAGGTCGCGAGGATCACACCGACCGTGAGCGGCCCGAGCACCACCGCGGCCTCGCCGGTCGTGAAGGACAGCGTGTTGGCCGCCGGCACCAGGTTGCCCGGCACGAGCCGCGGGATGATCGCGCTGCGGGTGGGGTTGGTCACCGCGAACGCGCACGACTGGACCGCGGTGAAGACCAGCAGGAGCCACGGGTTGTCCCACTGGGCCAGCGACTGCACGAGGAAGCCGAGGGTGCCCAGCCACATCACCACTGAGCCGATGATGAGCAGCCGGCGCCGGTCCATCGCGTCGGCCAGCGCGCCACCCCAGAGGCCGAAGATCAGCAGCGGGACGAGGGCCGCGATGCCGAGCAGGCCGACCCAGAACGAGTCCTTGGTCAGGGCGAACATCTCGACCGGCACGGCCACCGCGGTGAACTGGTAGCCGTAGTTGGAGAAGGCGGTGCCGATCCACATCCGGCGGTAACTCGGGGTGGCCAGGGGTCGAAGGTCGATGGCCCATCGCCGGGGGGTCTTACTCACGGTGCAAGGCGTTCGATGATCCACTCTCCTTGGTCGGTCCGACGGTAACGCAGCCGGTCGTGCAGCCGGCCGCTGCGCCCCTGCCAGAACTCGACCGTCTCCGGCACGACCCGCAGCCCACCCCAGTGCGGCGGTGCCGGGATCGCCGACTCGGCCGGGAACCGCCGCTCGGTGGCCGTGTAGCGCTCGTCGAGCGAGGCGCGGTCCGGGATCACCCGGGACTGGGGGCTTGCCCAGGCCGCGATCTGGGACGGCCGCGGCCGCCCGGCGAAGTAGGTCTCCGTCTCCACCCGGTCCACCTCCGCGACGGTGCCCCGGATGGCCACCTGGCGCATCATCGGGAACCACGGGAAGAGCAGGGCGGCGCGCGGGTTGGCGCGCAGCTCGGCGCCCTTGCGGGACTCGTAGTTGGTGTAGAAGACGAAGCCGCGCTCGTCCATGCCTTTCAGCAGCACGGTGCGCGAGCTGGGCCAGCCGGCCGTGTCGGCGGTCGAGAGGACCATCGCGTTGGGCTCCGGGAGCCCGGCGGACACAGCGTCGGCGAACCACCGGTCGAACTGCTGCGGCCAGCTCGGCGCCAGGTCGTCGGCGTCGAGCCCACGGTCAGACGCGTAGTCGCGGCGCATGCCGGCCAAGTCGGGTGTGTCTCCGGTCACGTCCTCATCCTCGTGCACGCGTTAAGCGGTGATATGCGCTGTTGTCGGCTCTCCGGTTTGCCGGCAGTGCTCGCGCGCCGACAGACCCAGCAGGCAAGATGACACGAATACGAAACCTGAGTGGTAGCTAAGGCGCCGAAATGTTGCGGGGCGCATAGGCGGGAGGGCGAAATGTCCGACTTCAAGCCGGGGTTGGAGGGCGTAGTCGCCTTCGAGACCACGATCGCCGAGCCCGACAAGGAAGGCGGCGCCCTGCGCTACCGGGGCGTCGACATCGAGGATCTGATCGGCCAGGTCAGCTTCGGCAACGTCTGGGCACTGCTGGTCGACGGCCGGTTCGGGCCCGGGCTGCCGCCCGCCGAGCCGTTCCCGGTGCCCGTGCACTCCGGCGACATCCGGGTCGACGTGCAGTCGGCCGTGGCCATGCTCGCGCCGTACTGGGGGCTCTCCCAGCTGCTCGACATCAACGACGCCCAGGCCCGCGAGGACCTCGCCCGCGTCTCGGTGACCGCGCTCTCCTTCGTGGCCCAGTCGGCCCGCGGCCTCGGCCTCCCGGCCGTACCCCAGAAAGAGATCGACAAGGCCGCGACGATCGTCGAACGCTTCATGAAGCGCTGGCGGGGCGACCCCGACCCGCGGCACGTGAAGGCCGTCGACGCCTATTTCATCTCGGCCGCCGAGCACGGGATGAACGCCTCCACGTTCACCTGCCGCGTGGTCGCCTCCACCGGCGCCGACGCGGCCGCGTGCATCTCGTCCGGCATCGGCGCCCTCTCCGGCCCCCTGCACGGCGGCGCGCCGTCTCGCGTGCTCGGGATGATCGAGGCCGTCGAGCGCAGCGGCGACGCCGAGGGCTACGTCAAGGGCGTGCTCGACCGCGGCGAGCGGCTGATGGGCTTCGGGCACCGGGTCTACCGGGCCGAGGACCCGCGCGCCCGGGTGCTCCGGCGCACCGCCAAGGAGCTCGGCGCACCCCGCTTCGAGGTGGCCGAGGCGCTGGAGAAGGCCGCCCTCGAGGAGCTGCAGGCCCGCCGGCCCGACCGGGTCCTGGCCACCAACGTCGAGTTCTGGTCGGCCGTCGTGCTGGACTTCGCCGAGGTGCCGCCGCACATGTTCACGTCGATGTTCACCTGTGCCCGCACGGCGGGTTGGAGCGCGCACATCATGGAACAGAAGTCGCTGCAGCGGCTGGTGCGGCCGTCGGCGCATTATGTGGGCCCTGGGACCCGCAAGCCGGCCGACGTGGAGGGCTGGGACCAGATTCCACACGGTGAGTGACGTCACGCACCAGGCTCTGGGACCGTCCGGCCCGCGTACTCGTTGGAATGGAAGTATGAAAGTTCGGCAGCGCCGCCGGCTTCCTTTCCCGAGCGCGACCTAAGGATCGATTCGTGGCTGACGTGACCAGCATCCGGATTCCCGACGAGATCAAGCCCGCTGACGGACGTTTCGGCTGCGGGCCGTCCAAGGTCCGCCCGGAGGCGGTCTCCGCGCTCGGCCAGGTCGCCACGAGTTACCTGGGCACGTCGCACCGGCAGAAGACGGTCCGCGACCAGGTCAAGCGGTTGCGCGAGGGCATCGCGCAGTTCTTCTCGCTGCCTTCGGGCTACGAGGTGATCATTTCCAACGGCGGCACGACCGCGTTCTGGGAGGTCGCCACGTTCGGCCTCATCCAGGACAAGGCGCAGTTCGCCAGCTTCGGCGAGTTCGGCGCCAAGTTCGCCGCCTCCGCCAAGGCCGCGCCGTTCCTCTCGGACCCGACCGTCCGCAAGGCCGACCCGGGCAGCGCGCCGGGCCTGGTCGCCGAGGCCGGCGTCGACGTGTACGGCACACCGCACAACGAGACCTCGACCGGCGTGGCAGTGCCGATCCGCCGCGTGCCCGGCGCCGACCCATCGTCGCTGCTGCTGGTCGACGCGACCTCCGGCGCCGGCGGGCTCGAGGTCGACCTGCGCGAGACCGACGTCTACTACTTCGCGCCGCAGAAGGCGTTCGCCTCCGACGGCGGGCTCTGGATCGCGCTCATGTCGCCGGCCGCCCTCGCCCGGGCCGCCGAGGTCAAGGAGTCGGGCCGCTACATCCCGGCGTTCCTGGACCTGATGACCGCCGTCGAGAACTCGCGGCTGGAGCAGACCTACAACACGCCCGCGCTGGCCACGATCTTCCTGGCCGCCGAGCAGACCGACTGGATGAACGCGCACGGCGGCCTGTCCTGGGCGGCCAAGCGCACGGCGGAGAGCGCCGGCGTCATCTACGGCTGGGCCGAGCGTTCGTCGGTGGCGACGCCGTTCGTCACCGACCCGGGCCTGCGCTCCAACGTGGTCGCCACCATCGACTTCGTCGACGAGGTGGACGCCGGCGCCGTGGCCAAGGCCCTGCGCGCCAACGGGATCGTGGACACCGAGCCGTACCGCAAGCTGGGTCGCAACCAGCTCCGCGTCGCGCTGTTCCCGGCCATCGAGCCCGCCGACGTCGAGGCGCTGACCGCGTCGATCGACTACGTGCTCGAGCGCCTCTAGGCATTTGTTGGCGCGACACCCCGGCGTGCCTAGCGGTGCGCCGGGGTGGTAGTGGGCTACCGTGTCCTTCAGCGTCTCGACTCTGGTCGGGAACGTCGGCCAGCTCAGCGGGACGGAGGCTACGCGATGCGGCCTGTACGCTTCGTCGCCCTCTCCGAGGACGGCCAGGCCATGGTGCTCGCCGACGAGGTGGGCCGCCTCCTGGCGCTCCCGCTCGACGAGCGGATCAACGGTGTGCTGCACGGCGAGACGCCCGCCGCTGCGGTCAGCGGGGCCGGCCACTTCGGCGATCAGGCACCATCGCTGTCACCACGTGACATCCAGGCCCGCATCCGCAGCGGCGAGTCCGCTGAGGACGTCGCCCGGATCGCCGGCGTGCCGGTCGACCGGGTGCTGCGCTACGCGGGCCCGGTGCTGCAGGAGCGGGCGATGCTGGCGCAGCACGCCCGGCGCACCCGCCTGAAGACCTCCGAAAAGGGCGCGCCGCTGGCCGAGGTCGTCGACGCCCGGCTGGCCCAGCACGGCATCGACGCGGAAAAGATCTCCTGGGACGCCTACCGGCGCGACGACGGCACCTGGCGCATCATCGCCACCTGGCCGTCGGGCAAGGCCACCGCGCAGGCGATGTGGGACCTCGACCGCGGCCGCCAGGTGGTCGCGCCCCACGACGACATGGCGCAATACCTGTGCACCGAGCGCCCGCAGCCGC
>NZ_JBFAIU010000092.1:0-23295 GCF_040654855.1 Asanoa sp. NPDC050611 | reverse complement strand
GACGTCGTGCTGCACCGCTCGCCGCTCGGCGCCGTCGAACGGGTGACGGTCCGGGACGACGGCACCGGCATGGCGCCCGAGGCGCTGGCCGCCGCGTTCGACCGGATCGGCGGCTCGTGGAAGAAGTGGACCTCCGGGACCCTGCTCAAGCAGCGCACCCTGCACGGCAGCAACGGGCAGGGGCGGCTGCGGGCGTACGCCCTCGGCGACCACATCCGGTGGACCACCGTGGCCGACGGCGTGGGCGGCCGGTCGCGGACCGAGGTGTCGGCGCACGCCGGTGCCCGCAACGACTTCCTGATCGGTGACAGCACACCGACCCGGGAGCCGACCGGCACCCTGGTCGACGCGTGGGGCAAGCAGTCACCGCGGCTCGACCGGCTGCCGCTGCGGGCCAACCACCGCCGGTTGACCGCCGAGCTGGCGCCCTACCTGACCGCGTACCCCGAGGTCACGGTCGTCTACGACGGCGTCGCCGTCGACCCGCGCACCTCCGTGCGGCACACCTGCGTCTACCCGCTCACCTTCGCGGGCGGCGACGCCCAGCTCAAGGTCATCGAGTGGTCGGCGGCCGTGGACCGCGAGCTGCACCTGTGCGACGGCAACGGGATACCGGTCGGCTCGGTCGACGCCGGCATCCGGGCACCGGGGTTCGACTTCACCGCGTACGTGCTGTGGCCGCCGATGGCCGACCACATGGGCGACGTGCACCTCGGCGACGCGCACGACAGCGACGTCACCGCCCTGGTCGCGGTCGCCCGGGAACAGCTGCGCGCGCACTTCCGGAGCCGGGCCGACGACCGGCGGCGCGAGCTCGTGCAGCGGTGGCAGGCCGAGGGCAGCTACCCGTACGAGTCGACCGGCGGCGGTGTCGAGCGGGAGACCTTCGACCTCGTGGCCACCGCCGTGCACCGGCACATCCCGGGCCGGGGCAACCAGCGGCGGGCGACGCTCGCGCTGCTGCGCGAGGTGCTGCGGTCCCGGCCGGACCGGGTCGCCGACCTGCTCGGCGAGGTGTTCAAGCTCTCCGACGACGAGCGCGGCCAGCTCGACCGGGTGCTGCCGGAGACCGGTGCCATCCGGGCCGCGACCACCGTCGCCGACCGGCTCGCGGTGCTCGCGGCGCTGCGCGAGCGCACCGACCCGGATCGGCTGCACACGCTGCTCGCCGCGCAGACGTGGGTGTTCGGCGAGCGGCACGGCCTGCTGGCCCGCGACCGCGCCCTCGACGCGGTGGTGGACCGCCACGCGGGGCCCGATCTGCTGCTCGCCCGGGCCCGCCGCGAGCACGAGCGGCGCCAGCACCTGGTCGTCACGGCGGCCGGCAGCGCCGGCGAGAAGGAGGTCGGCCGGCTCGTCCCGTACGCGGAAGCGATCGCCGCCGACGCCGGGTTCCGCGGCATCCGGGTCGACTGGGACGTCTGGCTGCTCGCTGACCGGGTCGACGCGGACGTGCAGGCCGCCGTCCGGGACGCCCGCCGCCCGCCCGGCTGCCTGCTCGACCGCGACGACGGCCGCAGCCACGTCCGGGTCTGGGTCCGCACCTGGGCGGAGCTGCTCAACGAGTGCTCCGACCGCGTCCACTTCTTCGAGCAGGCGAGCTATCTCGACCGGGCGTGATCGTCGCGGTCGATCCGCAGCTCCCGCTCCAGCTCGGCCAGCGCGGCCCGCAGGTCGTCGATCCGCTGGGTGACCGCGATCCGGTCGACCTCGTCGGGCACGCCGTCGCCGTCCCGGTCGGCCAGGCCCTCGCTCATCTCCAGCCGGCGGGCCTCCTCCATCGAGTTGACGATGACCGCGATGAGGATGTTGAGCAGCAGGTTGGCCGTGATCAGCACGTAGCTGACGTAGTAGACCAGCGTCCACGGCGAGACCGACAGGCCCTGCGCGATCAGGTCCGGCAGGGTCTCCTGGGACAGCAGCACGAACAGCGTCAGCACCGCCCGGCCGATCGTCCCGTACTGGTCCGGGAACTCGTCGCGGAAGATCAGCCAGCCGGCCATGCCGTAGACGTAGAGGGTGACCAGGGCCAGTGCCAGGAAGCCGGCCACGCCCGGCAGGCTGCGCAGCAGCGCGGTGACGATCGTGCGCAGCCCGGGCGAGAACCGGACCAGCCGCAGGACCCGCGCGATGCGCACGATCCGCAGGGCCGTCGAGTCGCCGTGGAAGCCCGGGATGAACGCCGCGGCGATGACGGCCAGGTCGAAGACGTTCCAGCCGTGCCGGAAGAAGTCCTGGGGGCGGCGGCCGTGTGCGGCGAGGCGGATCGCGATCTCCACGACGAAGACCGCCCGGAACAGCCACTCCAGCCCGTGCAGGAGCGGTCGGGCCGCACCCAGATGGGGGTACGTCTCGACACCGAGCACGACCGCGTTGGCACCGATCACGACGACGATCACCACGTCGAAGACCCGTGACCCGGCGATCCGCGCGCAGCGCCGCGCGAAGGGCGAGAGTTGCTCCGGTGTGGACCGTTGGGCGGGCACCCTGCGCTTGATCATCAATGGATCGTAGTCAGGCGAGGTGCGCGTCCAGGGCCGCCCGCAGCAGGGGCTCGGGGTCGTCCTCGCCCGTGGCGAGCTGCAGGCTCCCCCAGCTCCAGAGCTGGGCGATGCCGTGCAGGTTGGCCCAGAGCGCGCCGGCGACCACCCGCGCGGGCGCGTCGGCCCGGGTGCCGGCCGAGTCGACCAGGTCGACCAGCGTCGCGAACAGCGGCAGGGCCGTCCCGCGCAGACCGAGGTGGCCGCTGACGAGCAGGTCGTGCCGGAACATCAGCCCGAACATGCCGGGGTTGGCCCGGGCGAAGGCGAGGTAGCGCCGGCCGAGCCGGGTCAGCTGCTCGCGGGGTTCGCCGGTGACGTCCGGTCGGATCTCGGCGGCGAGCTGCGCGTAGCCCTCGCGGGCGATGGCCGAGAGCAGCTCGAGGTGGGTCGGGAAGTAGCGGCGCGGCGCGCCGTGCGACACGCCGGCGCGGCGGGCGATCTCGCGCAGCGTCAGTGCCTGCAGCCCGTCCTGCTCGAGCAGCTCGACGCCGGCCCGCACCAGCCGGTCCCGCAGCCCATCCGTCATGGACAGTGTCTTACCACCTGCTGAAGTGCCAGATGATCGCGGCCGGCGTGTTCTCGTAGGCCGCGTCGACCGCCTGGGCGGCCCAGCCCCGCAGGAACGGCCCGCCAGCGGTGTCGCTTCTTGGCCAGAGCGGCTCGTGGCAGGCCCGCACGGCGAACCCCGCGCCGACCGCGGCGGTCACGTACGCGCTGGGCCGGAACCGGCTCGCCGGCAGCCGCGCCTCGGTGCCCTCGTCGTCCACCGTGGACGCGATGCCGCCGAGGTAGAGCGACTGCCAGTGGATGTCGGAGGTGACCAGGTGCCCACCGGGGCGCAGCACGCGGGCGAACTCCGCGAAGGCGGGCTCGAGCGCCGGCAGGTGCGTCAGCGCGAGCGCGCAGGTGACGACGTCGACGCAGGCGTCCGGGAGCGGCAGGGCGCGCACGTCGCCGCGCAGGAACGTGGCTGCCGGGACCTCGGCGCGGGCGAGCATCTCGGGCGAGCTGTCGACGCCGACGACGATGTGGCCGGCGGCCGCGAGAAAGGCGGCGTGCCGGCCGGTGCCGCACGCGGCGTCGAGCGCGCGCCCGGCGGGCAGCTCGGCGAGGATCGCCCGGACCACCGGCTCCTCGACGTCGACCAGCGGGTTGCCAGGCTCGTCGTAGGTCCGGTAACCGCTGACCGTGTCGGTCTCGCCGACGTGGTCGCCGGCGCCGAGGTCGCCACGGGCGTCGGCGGCCAGGATCGCGCGGACCTCGGCGAGCCTTGCCGCCACGAAGGCCGCGTCGAACTCGCCCGCGAACGCGCGGTGCAGCGCCAGGCCTTCCATGCCGAGCAGGAAGGCGGCCGGGTGCCGGAAAGCCATGCGGGCACGCTAAGGATCAAGCGGGCCGGACGCGAACAGATTTCCCGGCACACGAAAGAGCGCCCCGGCGCGGCCGGGGCGCTCTGTGCGGTGACTCAGGCTTCGAAGACGCCCGCGTCGACCAGACGCTTCTCGGTCACGTCCCAGCCGTGGGCCGGGTACTGCGCCGCGAGGCCGTTCAGCTCGGCGCGGATCTTCGAGGCGTGGCCGGCGCCTGCCAGCAGCCGGATCTCGTCGACGAACGCGTCGGAGTCGGTGCGCAGGTGCGTCGTCTTGCCGTTGGTCAGGTTCCGCACGTAGGCGAACTTCCCGCCGGCAAGCGGGATCAGGTACTTGTACTCGCCGAGCACGGTTTGCGCGCCACCCTGTCCGGCCTGGCCGGCCCGGACGGAGGCGCGCGCGGTCTTGGAGGTGTTGCTCGCCACGGGGGGACTCCTTGCAATGACGCGTACAGGGAAGTGAGCCCGCACAGGGGCCCAGTTGAGAGTACACCAGCCGGTGGATCGGCCTTCCGGACCAATCGTCACAACCAGTTTTCCGATTCCCTGGCGCAACATCGGCCTCAGGCGTCATCATGATGGCTGACCGCTCGGAGTGATCGAGGTCGTAGGGGAAGACGCACCTCGGGTCTTCGGGAGGTCACCGTGCCAACGCGTGGCGTCGTTTACGTCCACTCGACCCCGCTCGCCGTGTGTCCACACGTCGAGTGGGCGATCGCGCGCGTCCTCACCGCGCCGGTCACACTGCACTGGACCGCTCAGCCGGTCGACCCGGGCGCCCGCCGCACGGAGTGCAGCTGGACCGGTCGCGCGGGGACCGGCGCGGAGCTGGCTGCTGCCCTCCGGCAGTGGCCCATGATCCGTTTCGAGATCACCGAAGAGCCCAGCCCGGGCTGTGACGGTGAGCGCTTCATGTTCGTGCCGGGCCGCGGCCTGTTCCGGGCGACGGCCGGCGCCGCCGGCGACATCCAGCTCGGCGAGGACCGGCTGCGCGCCATCATGGCCAGCTCCCGCGCTCCCGAGGCGCTGCAGCACGCCCTCGACAAGGCGCTCGGCACGGCCTGGGACGCCGAGCTGGAGCCCTACCGGTACGCCGGCGACGGCGCACCGGTGACACTGCTCACCCGCGTGGGCTGAGCGCCACCCCCACGGACGACCTGAAAACCGCCCACCAGTCGCCATCCCCGCGCAGGGGCGCCGGTGTTGGCCGAATTCCGAAGCGACCGTATTGCCTGCTTCACTTGCCTGTCCGGCAATTAGGTGGCCATCATGGCTCGATGGCCTCCCCCCGGAGCCGCCTCGCGTTGCTTTTCGCCGCGGTCGTGGCCGCGATCCTCGTGGCCATCACCGCATGCGGCAAGCAGGCGCCCCGCGCGGCAGCACCGTCCCCGCCCCCGTCCTCCGCGGCGGCACCCGCACCGACCCCCTCCACCGGCGGCGACCCCGCCACCCGGGCCGCGGCCCTGGTCAAGACCCTCTCCGACGAGCAGCTGGCCGGCCAGG
The DNA here is from genome assembly GCF_040654855.1 of Asanoa sp. NPDC050611. Taxonomy (NCBI): domain Bacteria; kingdom Bacillati; phylum Actinomycetota; class Actinomycetes; order Micromonosporales; family Micromonosporaceae; genus Asanoa; species Asanoa sp. NPDC050611. The sequence goes on along the minus strand of NZ_JBFAIU010000092.1, from coordinate 17,880 downwards.
TGCTGATGCCCTACGCCTACGGCAGCTCGGCGACCGACGTCAGCGCGGCCTCGGCGGCCGGCAACCAGAAGCTGGGCAAGGTCGACACCCCGGCCCAGATGGTCCAGAAATACCACCTGGGCGGGCTGATCCTGGTCGGCTTCTCCGCGGACGACCCGACGTCGACCAACCAGGCCACCACCAACGTCGACAACCCGAAGCAGATCACCGCCCTGACCGGCGGCCTGCAGAAGGCGGCCGGGGGCCAGGCGCCGATCCTGATCGGCACCGACCAGGAGTACGGCGCGGTCACCCGGATCAAGAGCGGCGTCACGCTGCTGCCCAGCGCGATGGCGCTCGGCGCGGGCAACAACCCGGCCGGCACGCAGCAAGGGTGGAAGGTGGCCGGCGACGAGCTGCGCGCGATGGGGCTCAACGTCGACTTCGCGCCGGACGCCGACGTGCTCGGCACCGCCGACGGCGGCGTGATCGGCTCGCGGTCGTTCGGCTCCGACCCGAAGGCCGTCGGCGACCAGGTCGCGGCCTCGGTCCGCGGCCTGCAGTCGGCCGGCGTCGCCGCCACGCTCAAGCACTTCCCCGGGCACGGCAGCACCCCGTCCGACTCCCACACCGACCTGCCGGTGATCGGCAAGAGCAAGGCCGACCTCGACAAGGTCGACCTGGCGCCGTTCAAGTCCGGCATCGACGCCGGCGCCCAGCTCGTGATGAGCGGCCACCTCGACGTGAAGTCGATCGAGCCGGGCGTGCCCGCGTCCTTCTCGCACAAGGCGCTCGTCGACGTGCTCCGCGGCGAGCTCGGCTTCAAGGGCGTCGTGGTCACCGACGCGCTCAACATGGCACCGGCCGAGAAGTGGCCGGCCGGCGAGGCCGCCGTGCGCGCCCTCAACGCCGGCAACGACCTGCTGCTGATGCCGCCGGACGTGGGCGGCGCCTACCAGGGCCTGCTCGACGGGCTGCGCAACGGCTCGCTGAAGAAGGACCGGCTGGTCGAGGCCGCCACCCGCGACCTGACGCTGCGGTTCTCGCTCGCCGACGCCCCGACCAACGACCAGACGGTGCTCGCCTCCGCCGCGCACAAGGACGTGGCGAGCGGCCTCGCGGCCGGGGCGGTCACCCAGCTGCGCGGCCAGTGCGCCGCGCCGGTCAAGGGCCCGGTCACGGTGACCACGTCGGCGGGGCGCGACACCAGCAAGGCGACGCTCGAGCGGGCGCTGCGGGCCGAGGGCGTCCAGGTGGTGCCCAGCGGCGGCCGCGAGGTGCACCTGGTCGGCTACGGCGACGGTGCCGGCGACCTGAGCCGGACCGCCGACACGACGGTCGGGATGGACACCCCGTACGTGCTCGGTGGCGCGAAGTCACCGAACGTGCTGGCCACGTACTCGTCCACGCCGGAGTCGCTCAAGGCCCTGGCCAAGGTGCTCGCCGGAAAGCAGAAGCCGACCGGCAAGTCGCCGGTGGAAGTGTCGGGTTTGCCCCGTAGCGTGTGCTGATTTGCCCCGGCCCGCCTGATACGGTTCCCCCGTTCGGACGCGGAGGGAGCACGAGGCGGGATGGGTCAGCAGGATCCGGCACTCTCCGTGGTCGTGCCGATGTTCAACGAGGAGGGCGTGCTGCCGCTGCTCGCGGAGCGGCTGCGCGCGGTCCTCGACGGCCTGGCCGAGCCTTACGAGGTGGTGGCCGTCGACGACGGGAGCACCGACGCGACCGCGGTCGCGCTGCGCGGGCTGCGTGAGCGCTGGCCGCAGCTGCGGGTCATCCGGTTGCGGCGCAACAGCGGCCACCAGGCGGCGCTGATCGCGGGCCTGATGCGGGCCCGCGGCGGCTACGTGGTCAGCATCGACGCCGACCTGCAGGACCCGCCCGAGACCATCGTCGACATGCTCGCCCTGGCCCGGGCCGAGAAGCTCGACATCGTCTACGGCGTACGCGGCGACCGCAGCTCCGACACGGCCTTCAAGCGGTTCACCGCCGGCGCCTACTACCGGCTGATGCGCCGGCTCGTCGGCAAGCAGGTGCCCGCCCAGGCCGGCGACTTCCGGCTGCTCAGCCGGGCCGCCGTCGAGGCGCTGCGTGACCTGCCGGAGCGCACGCCGGTGCTGCGCCTCGTGGTGCCCTGGCTCGGCTTCCCGAGCGGCGAGGTGCACTTCCTGCGCGCCGAGCGGGCGGCCGGCCGCACGAAGTACCCGCTGTCCCGGATGCTCGCCCTCGCCGTGGAGAGCGTCACCAGCTTCTCCGCCGCCCCGCTGCGGGTGGCGACCTGGCTCGGCCTGCTCGGCGTCGCGGTCTGCGGGCTGCTGGCGATCGCGGTGATCATCGCGTTCGCCTCGGGCCGCACCGTCACGGGCTGGCCGTCGATCCTGGTCGCGGTGCTGTTCCTGGGTGCGGTCCAGCTGCTCTGCCTGGGCCTGCTCGGCGAATACGTGGCCCGCATCTACACGGCGGTGCAGGCCAGGCCGGCCTACTTCATCGCCAGCGACAGCGATCCGGGTGACGACGACCCCGGTGACACCGCCGCACCGGGGCAGCGCCGCGCCGACGACGACCCGGCCGTGCTGGCCGACAGCCGCCGGTGACCGCGCCCGCCGAGCAGCCCGCGCAACCGCGGGTCGAGGAGGAGCGCGCGATCCCGGCCGCCCGGGCCGCCGCGGATGCCGCCACGACGTCGTCGGCCTCCTTGGCCGCCGGCGCGCCCCGTCGTGCGTACACCTGGCGCTTCCTGCCCTTCGTGGTGACGGTGCTCTACGTCGGGGCGGTGCTGGTCGCCGCGGACACCGCCGTGCTCGACCTGGTGAAGTACGCGCTCTACCTCGCGCTCGCGCTGACCCTGCCCGGCACGCTGGTCTACCGCGCGCTGCGCCGCACGCCGCACTCGCTGCTCGACGACCTCGCCATGGGCACCGCCGTCGGCCTCGTGCTGGAGCTGCCGGCCTGGACGCTGGTGTCGGTGCTCGACGTGCGCGGTGCGCTGTGGGCGTGGCCGCTGATCGTGGTCGCGCTGTTCGCCGCCGTGCCGCGGCTGCGCGCGCACGTCCGCCCGCGCTACCCGACGACCGCTCCGTTGGGCTTCTCGTGGGCGGTGGGTGGCGCGGTCGCGTTCTTCACGACCTACCTGTCGTCGACGTTCCTGCAGCGCAACCCGATCCTGCCGACCTCCGACAGCACCCGGCAGTACCTCGACCTGGCCTACCAGCTCTCCCTCGCGGGCGAGGCCAAGCACCAGTTCCCGCTGCACGTGCCGCAGGTGGCCGGCGAGCCGCTGTTCTACCACTGGTTCGGCTACGCGCACATGGCGGCGACCAGCATGATCGGCGGGATCGACCTGCCGGTGGTCGCGCTGCGGCTGGCGATCCCGTTCCTGTGCGCGCTGGCGATCGTGCTGACCGCGGCGGTCGGCTGGCGGATCAGCGGTCGCGCCCTGGTCGGCGCCGTCGCGGCCGCGCTGTTCTTCGTGGTCGGCGAGACCAACTTCACCGACCCGGTCACGATGCCGTTCGGCACCCAGGCCTCGTTCGTCATCTGGCACGGCATGTCGATGATCTACTCCTGGGTGCTGCTGATCGCGCTGATCGGCGTCGTCTGCGCGCTGCTCCAACGTTCCCTCGGCCCCGGTGGTTTCGTGCTGGCCGGCCTGTTCCTCGTCGCGTCCAGCGGCGCCAAGGCCAGCTCGCTGCCGGTCGTCGGGGTGGCGCTGCTCGTGACCTTCGTGGTCGTGCTGCTCGTGCGCCGCCGGATCCCGTGGACCCTGCTGATCCTGGGCGTACTCACCGGCGCCGCGCAGCTGTTCGCGCTGGCCGTGCTGTTCCGGTTCCAGTCGTACGGCGTGACGCCCGAGCCGATGTGGAGCTTCGAGCGGTTCTGGTCGCCGCCGGACGGCCCGAGGTGGCTGGCCGTGCTGCCGGTCTGGTTCGCGTTCCTGGTCAACATGCAGCTGCGGACGGTCGGCATCGTGCCGCTGCTCTGGCTGCGCCGGGGCCGGCTGGACCCGAGCCAGGTGTTCCTGCTGGCGGGCGGCATCGGCGGGCCGCTGATCTACCTGATGGTCAAGCAGCCGGGCGACGGCAACCAGTACTTCGCCCGGGCCGGGTTCACGTTCGCCGTGCTGCTCTCGGCGTGGGGCTACGCGATGGTGTACGACCGGGCCAAGCTGTCCCGGGCCGGCCGGGTGTTCCTCGCCGTGGAGGCGCTGGCCCTCGGGCTCGTGCTGGTGGTCGCGCAGTTCCGGCTCGCCGGGCCCGCCGAGGCGTCCGTGCCGCCGCGGCCGATCGACCCGCTGCTGCCGCTGCTGCAGTGGGCGCTGGCGCTGGCCGCCATCTTCCTCGTGGTGACCGCGATCTGGCCGGCGCTGAGCCGCGGGCTGCCCGCCCTGCGCGGGCGCGGCGGCATCGTCGCGCTGACCGCGATCCTGGTCGTCGGCATGCCCGGCCTGATCATGGACATGCGCAAGTCGGAGCGGTTCTCGAACGGTGGCGCGTACGCCACGGTGCCGCTGCCGAAGTCCCGCGTCGACGCGGCCCGCTGGCTGCGCGACCACAGCAAGCCGTCCGACGTGGTCGCCACGAACGCGCACTGCATCAACGCGCCGACCGACGGCTACTGCGACCCGCGCTCGTTCTGGCTGTCGGCCTATTCCGAGCGCCGGGTGCTGGTCGAGGGCTGGGCGTTCGCGCCCCGGGTCTCGGCGGCCGGCTCGTGGGACTTCTGGGAGCCGGAGCTGCTGGCCCGCAACGACGCCGCGTTCACCGCCCCGACCGCCGCGTCGCTGGCGGACCTGCGCGCCGACGACGGCGTGCGCTGGCTGGTCGCCGACCGCCAGGTCGCGGCGGAGTCACCGGAGCTGCAGATCCTGGCGCGACTGCGCTACTCCAACGAGCGCGTGTTCGTCTACGAGCTGAGCTAGCAGTAACCGCCGGGTCCGCAGGCGTCGCCGCCGGCCGCGATGATCGGGAGGCGGGCGGGCCGCCGGGCTTGGTCGAGCACCGCGAGCAGCTCGTCGGTCGTGATCGCGCCCGGGACGGCGTACCGATCGTCGATCACCACGAACGGGGCGCCCCTGGCGCCGAGCCGCTGGGCGGCGAGCTGGTCGGCCTCGACCCGGTCCCGGTAGCGGCGGTCGCGCAGCGCCGGGCCCGCGTCGGCCAGCCCGACCTCCGCCGCGAAGTCGAGCACCTCGGCGAGGGTCCACAGCCGGCGGGCCGCGCCGAAGTGCGCCCGGAACATCGCGGCCCAGATCTCGTCGCCGCGGCCCTGGTCGGTGGCGTAGGCGAGCAGCTCGTGGGCGTGGTCGGTGGGTCCGAGGGTGCGGTCGACCGCCTGGTAGGGGCTCAGCCCTTCGGCGTCGGCGGCGCGCTCGATCGGCCGCAGGACCTGGTCGACCGTCGAGGCGGGGGCGCCGGCCAGCTTGATCAGTTCACGCTGGGTGACGCCGGTGCGGGGCAGGTCGGGGTGGAGCTGGAACGACCGGTGCACGACGCGGACCTCGGCGCCGTGCCGGCGCACCGCCGCGCGCAGGCGGTGGTCCATCAACCCGCAGTAGGGGCAGATGATGTCCGACCAGAATTCGATCTTCATTGCCGCAGTCCTCCGCAATTCTTACTTCCTGTGCGTAGGGCCATCATGCGTTAGTATCGGGAGCCGCACAAAAGGCACATTCATGTGCGTGAGGAGGGCAGGGCATGAGCGTCGACGAGATCCGTCGCCGGCCGAGCAACACGCGGGCCAGCGTCCTGCGGGCGCCCGGCCCGTGCGCGCGATGGGACGACGACAACGCCGCCTTCATCCGCGAGATCCTCGACCTCGTCGGCGACAAGTGGAGCGTGCTGGTCATCGGCACGCTGGCCGACGGCCCGGTCCGCTACTCCGACCTGGCCGACGCGATCCCCGGCGTCTCGCAGCGGATGCTCACGCTGACCCTCAAGCAGCTCCGGCGCACCGGCCTGGTCGCGCGCGAGGCGTTCGCCGAGGTTCCGCCGCGGGTGGAATACCGGCTGACCCCGCTCGGCGCCTCGCTCCTGTCGACCGTGCTGGCGCTGGCCGAGTGGTCGGCCGAGCACTTCGCCGAGATCCGCGGCAACCAGCTGGCGTACGACCGCGGCTGACGATGTCACTCGAATGGCGAATACCAGGCATGTCAACCGCGTCGTAACGTCTGGGAGTGAATTTCCCGCGCGGGTCGGCCGCTCCCCCGGACCAGCACAGCGTGCTGGGCACGGTGGCGCTGGTGATCGCCGCGCTGGCGATCGTGATCAGCCTCGCCGGGATCGTGCTCGCGGCGATCGCGCTCGGTCGTGACGACGGTGGGGCGGCTCAGGGCAGCACGGGCAGCCACTCGGTCGCCGTGGTGATCTCGCCCAGATAGTCGAGGTCCGGTGTGACGCCCAGGCCCGGGCCGGTCGGCACCGCGACGTGGCCGCCGTCGAGGACGAACGGCTTCGTGATGTCGCGGGCGAAGTACCGGTCGGACGCCGACGTGTCGCCCGGCAGGGTGAAGTTCGGCAGCGCCGCCAGCGCGACGTTGGCCGCCCGGCCCAGGCCCGTCTCCAGCATCCCGCCGCACCAGACCGGCACGCCGTTGGCCGCGCACACGTCGTGCACGCGGCGGGCCTCCAGGTAGCCGCCGACCCGGCCGGGCTTCACGTTGATCACCGAGGTGGCGCCCAGCGCGATCGCGTCGGCCGCCGCCCGGGCCGAGGTGATCGACTCGTCGAGGCACACCGGGGTGCGGATCTGTCGGGCCAGCGCGGCGTGGCCACGCAGGTCGTCCTCCGGCAGCGGCTGCTCGATCAGCAGCAGGTCGAACGGGTCGAGCCGGGCCAGCTGCCGGGCGTCGGCGAGGGTGTACGCGGTGTTCGCGTCCACCTGCAGCAGCAGGTCGTCGCCGAACCGCTCGCGGACGGCGCGGACCGGCTCGACGTCCCAGCCGGGCTCGATCTTCAGCTTGATCCGCACGTAGCCCTGTGCCCGGTAGCCGTCGACGGCGTCGAGCAACGCCGGGATCGACGACATGATGCCGACCGAGACGCCGGCCGGCACGGTGGTCTTCACCGCGCCCAAATAGGCGCCGAACGACGTGCCGGACTCGCGCAGCGACAGGTCGAGCAGCGCGGTCAGCAGGCCCGCCTTGGCCATCGGGTGGCCCTTGATCCGGCCGAGCGCCGCCTCCAACCGCGGCACGGTCAGCTCGCCGGACTTGGCCAGCGCGGTGACCTCGGGCAGCAGGAAGCGGCGGATCACCTCGGCGGCGCCGTCGACGTGCTCGCTGGAGTAGAGCGGCTCGGCCATCGCCACGCACTCGCCCCAGCCTTCGGCTGTTTCGCCGGCCGCCCGGACCAGCAGGACGTCGCGGGCGGTCTCGGTGCCGAAGGAGGTGCGGAACGGACTGACCAGGGGCATGGCGATGCGACGAAGTTCGAGACCACGCACGTTCAAGGAACTTTTCCTTTACTCGGTTTCCATGACGTACCAGCCGTCGCGGGCCATGCCCACGATGCGGTAGCCCGATTCGAAGGCCGCGCAGAGCGCGTCGCCGACCTCTCTGCGCCAGGCGACGGCGAGCGACGGGTCGGTGCCCCGCAGGGCCTCGATGTCGAGGGGCACGGCGACCAGCAGCGGCCGGCCGTCGTGCACCGCCTTGCCTGGGCTGGGCCGGCCGAAGTCGTCGCGGGCCAGTGCCACGTCCGCGCCGGCCGCGTACACCGCCTGCATGTTGATCTCGCGGGTGTCGCCGGCCGCGGCGGCGATCGCCTCCGGCGAGGCGACGTCCCACTGGATGTAGAGGCGGTCGCTGGTGGCGTCGCCGGCATTGATCCCGTCGGTCATCGGGCCGTAGAAGTCCGGCAGGTAGCGGATCGCCCGGGCGCCGAGCTTGTGCAGGTTGAAGTAGGCGTTGCGGCGGACCAGCGGGTCGAAGGTCCAGTGCACCGACTCGATGTGCCGGTCGAGGGCCCAGGCTCGCTGGTGCAGCTTGATCGCGTGCCCGGCGCCGCGGCTCTGCGTCGCCGGGTCGACCCCGGTGATGTGCGAGTGCAGGTGGTCGATGCCGAAGAAGGCGACGGCGGCACCGATCAGCACGTCACCACGGAACGCGCCCACCACGTAGTTGCCGGCGTACGAGAGCGCCCGCATCATCCGCGCGTCGAGTAACTGGTTGGGCGAGTCCGTGCGCCAGATCCTGCCGAACAGCTGGGCCACATCCTCGTGCGCGGCGGGCTCACGGAGCTCCCGCACGGTGATTCCCAGCCGGGTCGCGGCGGCGGTCGCGACCTCTTTTGCCTCCGCGATCAGCTCGTCCACCCAGCCTCCCGTTGTGCAAGCCGAGTCCTTACTTCAACAGGTGAACAGGGCTCGTGTCGAGGCTACCGTCGGTAATTGATGGTTTTCTTTACGTTGCCGCAGGTCAGGCAGTCGCCCATCGGGGATATACAGCCTCAAACAGGTCGGAACTGGATAGTGGATCTGGCGTCCTGAACGCAGCTTAAGGCATGATTGTTACTACTCGGTATGTCCGTGGGTAAGAACATCGGTGCGGAATCCTCGGGCTTGAGGGAGGTGACCATGCCGGAGCGGATCGCGGTGCGGCTGCCCGACGGCGTGCGCCTGCACGTCGAGATCAACGGGCCCGACGACGCTCCGATAACGGTCTTCCTGCTGCACGGCTGGACCCTCGACACCCGCACCTGGCACCGCCAGCTGACCGGGCTCCCGGAGGCGCTGGGCAGCGCGGTCCGGATCGTGGCCTACGACGCCCGCGGGCACGGCCGCTCCGACAACACCAGCCGCGGCGGTGCCACCCTCGCGCAGCTCGGCGACGACCTGGCCGAGGTGATCTCCACGGTCGCACCGACCGGCCCGATCGTGCTGGCCGGCCACTCGCTGGGCGGCATGACGATCATGGAGTTCGCGCACGGGCACCCCATGACCTTCGCCACGCGGGTGGCCGGGCTGGTCTTCATCTCGACCACCGCCGAGGGACACAGCCACACGGTGTACGGACTCCCCCCGCGCGTCGCCGGCCTCATCCGCCTCGTGGAGACCACCGGCGCCGGCATCCTCGCCCGCAGCGGCTCGTGGCGGGTGCACCGCTACCTGCTCCGCGCGCTGGCCCCGTCGCTGCGCTGGCTGCTGTTCGGCGACCGCTGCACGCCCGAGGACCTGATCCTGACCACCGCCGCGGTGGCCCGGGTGCAGCTCCTCGCGATCGGCGCGTTCCGCTCCTCGGTCGGCGAGCAGCGCCGGCTGGCCACCCTCGCCGCGCTCGGTGACCTGCCGGCCGCGGCACTGGTCGGTGACCGGGACCGGCTCACGCCACCGCCGTGTGCCGAGTCGATCGCCGGCGCGCTGCCCGACGCCGAGCTGACCGTCTGCCCCGGCGCGGGCCACATGCTGATGCTGGAGCGCCCCGCGATCGTCACCGCGGCGCTGGCGGCGGTCACGCGGGCCGCGCTCGGCGACTCCCAGGACGCGCCCGACCTCCAGGCCGCGTAGCAGCCAGAACTCACAGCGCAGGCGCGAACGGGGTTGCGCTGTACCTACTGGTATGTACAGACTGGCGGCATGGACTCGCGAGAGCTGCTGGTCGAGACGATGAGCGCGCTCATGTGGGAGCGCGGCTACGCCGACACCAGCCCGCGTGACGTGCGCGAGCGGTCAGGTGTGGGCCAGGGCAGCATGTACCACCACTTCCCGACCAAGCGGGACCTCGCGCTCGCCGCCCTGGAGCGCAACGTCGCCGACCTGCTCCCGGCCACGTCCGAGCTCGACGGTCCGGGCGCGCCGATGGCCCGGATCGAGGCCTACCTGATGCGTCCGCGCGACGCCCTCAAGGGCTGCAAGGTCGGCCGGATGACCCAGGACCCACAGGTCCGGGAGGACCCGGTGCTGCTCGCCCCGGTGGCGCGCGCGTTCGCCGCCGTTCACGGCAGCTGGGTCAAGGTGCTCCGCGAGGCGGTCGCCGCGGGCGAGCTGCGGGCCGACCTCGACACCGAGCGCCTCGCGCGCACGCTGATGGCCGTCCTGCAGGGCGGCTACGTGCTCGCGATCGCACAGCAGGACCCGCGCCTGTTCGACGACGCCCAGGCCGGCGCCCTCGCACTGCTCCGCGCGGCGGCACCGGCCGCGCCGAACGACAAGGGAAAGAGAACGTCATGACGGTACGCATCGGCATCAACGGGTTCGGCCGGATCGGGCGCAGCTACCTGCGCGCGGCCCTGGCGAACAACGCCGACGTCGAGGTGGTCGCGGTCAACGACCTCACGGACGCCCGCACGCTGGCCTCCCTGCTCGAGTGGGACTCCGTTTCCGGCCACCTCGACGGCGTGGCCGTCGACGGCGACGCGATCACCGTCGCGGGCCGGCGGATCAGGGTCTTCGCCCAGTCCGACCCGGCCGGCATCCCCTGGGGCGACGTCGGCGCCGACGTCGTCATCGAGTCCACCGGCCACTTCACCGACGGCGTCACGGCGGCGGCCCACCTCAAGGGCGGCGCGCGCAAGGTCGTCATCTCGGCGCCGGCCAAGGGGGACGTGCCCACGTTCGTCCTCGGGGTCAACGACGACACGCTCGACCCGGACAGCCACGACGTGTTCTCCAACGGCTCGTGCACCACGAACTCGCTCGCGCCGCTGGCGAAGGTGCTCAACGACGCGTTCGGCATCGAGTCCGGCCTGATGACGACGGTGCACGCCTACACGGGCGACCAGCGGCTGCACGACGCACCGCACTCCGACCTGCGCCGGGCCCGGGCGGCCGCCGTCTCGACCATCCCGACGTCGTCCGGGGCGGCGAAGGCGATCGGCAAGGTCATCCCCGAGCTCGACGGGCGGCTGACGGGCGCCGCGCTGCGCGTCCCCGTCCCGGTGGGCTCGATCACCGACCTCACCGTGGTCCTGCGGCAGGCCGCCGCCGTCGAGGAGGTCAACGCGGCGTTCCGGGAGGCGGCCGCCACCGACCGGCTGCGGCGCTACCTGCAGTACTCCGAGGCGCCGCTGGTCTCCGCGGACATCGTCGGCAACCCCTACTCGTCGATCTTCGACGCGCCGCTGACCGAGGCGGTCGGCAACCAGGTCAAGGTATTCGGCTGGTACGACAACGAGTGGGGCTTCGCGAACCGCCTCGTCGAGTTCTCCGAGCGGATCGCGGCCTAGGGCCGCCGCGCCGACGACCAGCCCTGGGCGCGCAGCCGGTCGATGCCGTCCAGGAGCAGGTCCAGCGCGAACTCGAACTCGAACTGGTCGTCGCAGCCCTCCCCCACCACCGACCCGTCGTCGTGGGACGCCGCACCGGCGATCGCGGCGAGGTGGGGGAACCGGGCCGCGGCCTCCGCGGGGAACGTCGCCGGCGGCTCCGGGTCGGCGGGGCCGGACCGCCCGGCGCGCCGGGACGTGTCGAACAGCTCCTGGCTGAACCCGAGCATCCGGCTGCCCATCGCGTGCATCACGTGGTGGGCGAGGTCGGTGGAGAAGCCGCCGTCGCGCATCGCGCCCACCATCGCGTCGAGGTAGTCGAGGACCGCCGGGGTCGCGTCCAGCCGCGACTCGATCGCGAGCGCCGCCCACGGATGCCGCAGCAGGACCTGCCGGGCCGCGAGGATGCGCCGGCGCAGTGCCCGCTTCCAGTCGGCGTCGGGCACCAAGGGTTCGATCTCGCCGACGACCACGTCGATCATGCCGTCGAGCAGCTCGTCCTTGTTGGCGACGTGCTTGTAGAGGGCCATCGGCACCACACCGAGCTCCTGGGCGAGCTTGCGCATGCTCAGCGACTCGATGCCGGCCTCGTCGGCGAGCGCGACGGCGGCGCGCAGGACCCGGTCCCTGCTCAGCGGCGCCCGACGCAGTGTCTCAGCCTGCTCAGCCATCACGGATGAAACCCTAACCGTCTTGACAGGTGTACGCCGTACACCTACCTTACTTCACAGAAGGTGTACGCCGTACACCCTGGGGAGGGAAGCCATGAAGGCGATCGTGCAGGATCGATACGGGCCGCCGGAGACGCTGCGGCTGGCGGAGGTCGACACGCCGGAGCCGGGACCGGGTGAGGTGCTCGTGCGGGTCGAGGCCGCCGCGCTCAACGCGTACGACTGGCATGTCATGCGCGGTGACCCGCGGCTGGCCCGGCTGGGCTGGGGTCGATCGGCGCCGCGGGCGCGGATCCGCGGCCGCGACTTCGCCGGGCGGGTCGAGGCGGTCGGGGCGGGCGTGGCCGACCTGAGCGCGGGCGACGCCGTCTTCGGCGACCTTGGCGAGGCCAGCGGCGCGTTCGCCGAATACGTGTGCGTGCCGCAGGAGCTGGTCGCGCACAGCCCGCGGAACCTGACGCCGGAGCAGGCGGCCGCCCTGCCGCTGGCCGGCGTCACCGCGCTGATGGGGCTGTCCGAGGTCCGCCCCGGTCACCGCGTCCTGGTCAACGGCGCGTCGGGCGGCGTCGGCACGTTCGCGGTCCAACTCGCGAAGGCGCTCGGCGCGACCGTGACCGGGGTCTGCCGCACCCGCAACGTCGACGTGGTCCGCTCCCTCGGCGCCGACGACGTCGTCGACTACACCACCACCGACTTCACCCGCACCGGGCAGCGCTACGACCTGGTGTTCGACCTCGTCGGCAACCGGTCACTGACGGCGTTCCGGCGGGCGCTGACCCCGAGTGGGACGCTCGTGCTCTCGGGCGGCGGCGTCTACCGCGGTGGCAGCCTCGTCGGGCCGGTCTGGCTCATCGCCCGCGGTCGGCTGCTGGCACCCTTGCTCCGGCAGCGCATCGTCGTGCTCGATGCCGTCCCGGGCCGCGCGCGGCTCGACGTCCTGCGCACGCACGCCGAGGCCGGCCGGCTCGTCCCGGCCATCGACCGCACCTATCCCCTGGCGGACGTGCCCCGCGCGATGCGCTACCTGGAGACCGAGCACGCCCGCGCGAAGGTGGTCGTCACGGTGTAGGCGCGTGCACCGTCACCTGGTCGAGGCCGGTGAGGAAGTCGGGGCCGAAGGCGGTCCCCGGGGTGTGTGCGCCCGGTGCGACCGCGCCGCCGCGGCGGCCGCCGGTGCCGGCCAGCAGGTGCTCGGCGGCCCGGTGGACGGCGTCGGCGGTCAGGTCGTAGGCGTTCGGGCCCGTCAGCGTCGCGGAGCGGGTCTCGCCGGCGGCGTTGCGCACCTCGCCCCAGACCTCGCACTTCGTCGCGGCCCGGGTCTCCGGGCTCGGGCCCGGTGGCTGCCGCTTGATCGCCCGGGCCGCCAGCGCGCGGAACGGCGCGAACCGCAGCAGCCGTGACGTCAGGCTCGGCGCCGGGACCCGGGTGTAGACGACGATGTCGCCGATCCTGGTCGAGTGGTGCGCGGTGACCAGGTCGCCCCACGGCACCGCGCCGACCCGGCGGACCTTCGACGGGAACGGCACGTCGCGGGCCGGCGTGCCCATCGGCGTCGGCACCATGACCCCGGCGACCCGCCGGAACGCGCCCCGCGCGCTGGTCGCAAGGCCCGTGGTGGCGGTGCCGCGGCTCATCCCGCCGGGCGCGGAGAAGGCCAGCTCGAGGGCCGTCGCGTCCGGCAGCGCGGCGTGCAGCAGGTTGGCCAGGCAGTCGGTGGGCACGACGTCGAAGCCACCGCCGGTCAGCAGCACCACCCCGGCCGCCTCGGCCTCGGCGGAGCGGGCCAGCACGGCCTCGAACACGGCGTGCTCGCCGGTCACGTCGATGTAGTGGGTGCCGGTGCCGAGGCAGGCGTCGACCATCGGGCCGGAGGTGGCCACGAACGGGCCGGCGCAGTGTGCGACCAGGTCCACGTCGGCCAGCGCCCGCCGGGTGGCGATCGGCTCGCGGAGATCGAAGATCACATGGTCGAGGCCGAGCTCGTCGGCCAGGGCGCGGATCGCGGCGGCGTTGCGGCCGGCGAGCACGGGGCGGTCACCGCGGCCGGCGGCCAGCCGGGCCACGAGCTCGCCGGTGTAGCCGTTGGCGCCGTAGATCATCCATCGTTGATGTGGCACCGGACCACCGTAAGGGGTGACGGGCCACCGGACCACCGAACGGGTATGACCCGATTCTATCGAGGTGCGAGGACCGGCACATCGACCCGGCTACCGATCCGTCCCCGGCGCGCGCCCCGTACCCTCGTTCGGGTTGGTCGCGCGACCCGTGGCCGATTCATCGCACGAGGAGCCATCCGCTTGACCGACGTCACCACGCTCCAGCAGGAGATCGCCACCGAGCAGAAGCACGTCGACCGGGTGTACGCCCGGGTCGCCGAGCTGCGCCAGGAGGCCGCGCGCGCCGAGCGCGAGGGCTACCGGCAGGCGGCGGTCGGGAACTTCGGCGCGCTGGTCGAGCGTGACGCGTTCGTGTTCCACGCCGCCCGCCGGCGCTACCTGCTCGACGCCGAGCACGAAGGGCTGGTGTTCGGGCGGCTCGACCTGCACGGCGGCGCCAGCTTCCACGTCGGCCGGCTCGGCGTCCGCGGCGAGGACACGCAGCCGCTGGTGGTCGACTGGCGCGCCCCCGCGGCGGCCGCGTTCTACCAGGCCACGGCGGCCGAGCCGCAGGGCGTGATCCGCCGCCGCATGATCCAGTCGTCCGGCGAACGGGTGACCGGCATCGAGGACGACCTGCTCGACCCCGAAGCCGCGCCCGCGCAGATGCGGGTGGTCGGCGACGGCGCCCTGCTGGCCTCGCTGTCGAAGGCGACCGGCCACGGCATGCGCGACATCGTCGCGACCATCCAGCGCGAGCAGGACCAGGCGATCCGCTCCCCCGGCAGCGGCGTCACGATCGTGTCCGGCGGCCCCGGCACCGGCAAGACCGCGGTCGCGCTGCACCGGGCGGCGTACCTGCTCTACTCGGACCGCAACCGGTTCGCCGGCGGCGGCATCCTCGTGGTCGGACCGTCCACCGTGTTCGTCGACTACATCGCGTCCGTGCTGCCCTCGCTCGGCGAGGAGTCGGCGACCCTGCGCTCGCTCGGCACGCTGGTGCCGGGCTGGTCCGCGACGCGCACCGACCCCGGCCCGGTGGCGGCGGTCAAGGGCTCGCTGCGGATGCGCCGGGTGCTGGAACGCGCCTCGCACGACGCGGTGCCGGACGGCCCGACCACGCTGCGCCTGCTCTACCGCGGCACGCTGCTGCGGCTCGACCGCGGGCAGCTCGACCGGATCCGGACCCGCGCGCTGCCCCGCGGCGCCCGCCGCAACGAGGTGCGGCGCGCCGGCTTCGACGGGCTGTTCGACGCGCTCTGGGCGCAGGCGCAGGAGCAGAAGGTGCCAGGGCTGCCGAGCAAGGCCGAGTTCGAGGGCCAGCTCGCGGAGCGCGAGGACTTCCGCTCGTTCGCCAAGGAGTGGTGGCCCCGGCTGCGCCCGCGGCACGTGCTGGCCTGGCTGCCAGGTCCGTCGCGTAGACCGTGAGGCTCGCCAACTGGTCCGGCCGGCCACCGGCCGCGGCCAACGCGGTCAGCAGATTCGCCAGCGCGCGCTCGAACTGCGCCACGACGTCCCCGTCGATGATGCGGCCCGCGGCGTCCATCGCGGTCTGCCCGGCCAGGAAGACGACGGTGCCGCGGCCGACCACGGCGTGCGCGAAGCCGCGCGGGCGGGCCAGCTCCGGTGGGTTCACCCGCTCGATGCTCACTGCACCGCGCCTCCGTCCACATTGATCGCCTGGCCCGAGACGGCGTCGCTGCTGATGCAGAACCAGACCGCGTCGGCCACCTCGTCCGGCCGGATCAGCCGGCCGATGGGCTGCTTGCGCTCCAGCAGGCGCCGGGCCTCCTCGGGGCTGCGTCCGGTGGACGACGCGATCGTGTCGACGGTGGCGTCGGTCATCGAGGTGTCGACGTAACCGGGGCAGACCGCGTTGACGGTCACGCCCGTGGCGGCCAGTTCGGCGGCGGCGGACCGGACCAGGCCCAGGACGCCGTGCTTGCTGGCGGCGTAGGCGGCGATGTAGGGCTCACCGACCCGCGCCGCGGTCGACGCGATCACCACCACCCGGCCCCAGCCGGCCGCGCGCATCGCCGGCACGGCCCGGCGGATGCAGCGGAACGGGGCGGTCAGGTTGAGGTCGAGCATGCGCTGCCAGTCGGCGTCGGTGGTGCGCTCGAGCCGGGCCGAGTGTCCCGCGCCCGCGCCGGCCACGAGCACCTCGACCGGGCCCCAGGCGCGCTCGGCCACGGCGTACGCGGACTCGATCTGATCGGGGTCGGTCACGTCGGCCTTGACGCACACCGCCGGGCCGGCGCAGCCCGCCGCCGTCTCCGCCAGCTCCTCGTCGGTGCGGGCGACCAGCGCGACCCGCAACCCCTGCCGGCTCAGGCGCTGGGCGACCGCGCGGCCGATCCCCCGACCGGCACCCGTGACCAGCGCGACCCGGCCCTCGCTCATCGGCCCTGCCAGCGCGGCGGGCGCTTCTCGTTGAACGCGGCGTGGAACTCGGCGTGGTCCCGCGTGGTCATCAGCAGCGCCTGGGTCATCGCGTCGAGCTCCATCGCCGCCGACATCGGCATGTCCAGCTCGCGGGTGAGCAGGGACTTCGTCTGTGCGTAGGCGAGCGTCGGGCCGTCCGCGACCGTCCGCGCCAGGTCGGCCACCGCGGCATCGATCTCGTCGTCGGCCACGAGCCTGGACACCAGGCCGTAGCGGTCGGCGGTCGCGGAGTCGATCGTGTTGCCCAGCATGAGCAGCTCGGTCGCGCGGCCCAGGCCGACGACGCGCGGCAGCAGGTAGGCGGCGCCCATGTCGCCGCCGGAGAGGCCGACCTTGGTGAACAGGAACGCGAACCGGCCGGACGTGCTGACCACCCGGAAGTCGGAGGCGAGCGCCACCACGGCACCGGCGCCGGCGGCGATGCCGTGCACGGCGCTGATGATCGGGATCGGGCACTCGCGCATCGCCCGGATCACGTCCCCGGTCATCTTGGTGAACCGCATCAGGTCGCGCGGCTCCATCTTCACCAGCTCGCCGATGATCTCGTTGACGTCACCGCCGCCGCAGAAGCCCTTGCCCTCGCCGCGGATCACGAGCACCCGGACGTCCTGGTGGTGCGGCAGCTCGGCGAGCAGGTCACGCAGGTCGGCGTAGCTCTCGAAGGTCAGCGGGTTCAGCTTCTCCGGGCGGTCCAGCGTCACGGTGGCGACGCCGTCGGCCTTGGCGAACCGGAAGTGTTCCCACGACGTGGTCAGCCGCGGCGAGGCGTGGAACCGGTAGTTGTCGCTCATCTGATGCCGATCACCTCGCGGGCGATGATGGTGCGCTGGATCTCCGAGGCGCCCTCGTAGATGCGCAGGGACCGCACGTCGCGGTAGAGCTGCTCCAGCAGGTGCCCGCTGCGCAGGGCGACGGCGCCGTGCAGCTGGACGCAGCCGTCGACGATCTGCTGGGCCGCCTCGGTCGCGAACAGCTTCGCGATCGCCGACCGCCGGGTCTGCTCCCCTGGCTCGTCTCCCGCGTCGTAGGCGGCCGCGGCGGCGTAGACGAGCAGGCGGCCGGCTTCGAGCTGCGCGGCCATGTCGGCGATCCGGTGGGCGACGGCCTGCTGGCTGGCCAACGGTGCGCCGTGCACCTGACGGCTTTTCGTGTACGCGACGGTGGCGTCGAGGGCCGCCTGCGCCATGCCGACCGCGTACCCGCCGACGCTCGGCCGGAAGAGGTCCAGCGTCCGCATCGCGACCGCGAAACCGTTGCCCACCTCGCCGAGCACCGCCTCGGGCCCGACGCGGACGCCGTCGAAGACCAGGCGCCCGATGGGGTGCGGCGAGAGCATGTCGATCGGCTCGCCGGTCAGCCCGGCGCTGTCGCCCGCGACGGCGAACGCGGTGACGCCCTTGCTCCGGGTGCCGGGCGTCGTGCGGGCGAAGACGGAGTAGACGTCGGCGTCGGGCGCGTTGGAGATCCAGGTCTTCTCGCCCGTCAGCCGCC